>NZ_JAGPXV010000259.1:0-7759 GCF_018070405.1 Micromonospora sp. D75 | reverse complement strand
CGTGCCGCAGCGGCGGGCCGTCGGCCACGTTCGCCAGATAGCTGCCGCCGGGCGCCAGCACCCGGGCCACCTCGGCGGCGTACTCCACCGAGGTCAGGTGCGCGGGGGTACGGGCACCCGCGAACACGTCAGCCACGATCACGTCGTACGCGCCGTCCCGGCTCGACGTCAGCGTCGCCCGCGCGTCGGCCACCCGTACCCGCAGTCGCGGATCGGCAGGCCACGGCAGCTCGCGGCGGACCAGCTCCACCAGCGCGCCGTCCACCTCGGACACCCGCTGCGTCGAACCCGGGCGGGTGGCCTGCACGTACCGGGGCAGGGTGAGCGCGCCGCCGCCCAGGTGCAGCACCCGCAGCGGCGCCCCGGCCGGCGCCACCAGGTCCAGCGCGGCGGCCAGCCGCCGGACGTACTCGAACTCCAGGTGAGCCGGATCGGTCAGGTCCACATGCGACTGCGGCGCACCGTCCAGCAGCAACGTCCACGAGCCCGGACGGTCCCGGTCCGGCACCAGTTCGGCCCGCCCGGTGTCGACGTCGGCCACCACCCGGTCGGCGTCGCGTCGCCGGCCCATCAGCGCCGCATTCCGCGCGCCGCCGCGGTGAGCACCCGGTGCAGCAGCCGCGCGTCGCCGAGCATCCCGCGCAACCGGCGTTCCAGCCCGGCGATCGGCACCAGGTTCTGCGGCGCACGCGGATCCTTGTACGGGGTGGAGGCGAACCGGGGCAGCGTCACCAGCGACAGGTCGGCCAGCGCGATCGCCTCCGGCACGGTCAGGTCGGCCGAGCACTCCACCCGCACGATCCCGGCCCACGGCGCCCCGGCGCGCACCGGCAGGCGCAGATACCACGACCAGCCGCCCCACGCCGTGCCCAGCCGGAACACCGGGCACCGCTCACCCGGCGCCAGCCCGGTCACCACTGCGGTCAGCCGCCCGTCCAGGTATTGGCTGTGCTGCGTCTTGATGTACCCGAGCGTGCGCGGCAGGTTCCGCCGGCTGCGCAGCGGGCCGTCCACCACCAGCAGGTCGCCGTCGGTGCGTACCGCGTCGGAGACGGCCACCTCCAGCGCGGTCAGCGGCGCCTGCACCGCCGCGGGCAGCTTGCTCAGCTCACCGGTGCCGCTGACCCGGTGCACCGGGTAACGCACAGTCCCGGCGACCACGTCCTGCGCCGACGGGCTCGCCGTGAACAGGCCCCGGCCCACCCGGGCGCCAGCCATCTCGGCGGCGCCCCGGTCCAGGTCGCAGCGCACCACACCGGCCGCGTACGAGGCGGCGATGCCGGGGAACGAGCCGCCGTCCTCCTCGGCCGTCCAGACACTGGCGTCGATCCGGCGTACCCCGTCGACGAGCAGCACCACGTCCGGCGACCGCACGCCCGCGCGGGGGCCGATCGCCCGCCAGTCGGCGGCCGGCAGCTCGATGTCGGCGTCCACCTGGGCGCTGCTCGGCGCGGCCGGACCGGCCCCACCGGCCGCCTCGAACGACGCGCCGTAGGCCGGATCCCAGGCGTCGACGAAGAACGCCGGCGACTGTGACGTCACAGGCCGGTCCGTTCCACGCGGGCCGTCCGCGCGTCCTTGCGCACCTCGAACCGGACCGGGATCCGCTCGGCCAGCGCCGGCACGTGGGTGACCACGCCGACCATCCGGTCGCCCCGGGCGGCCAGGTTCTCCAGCGTCGCCGCGACCGTGTCCAGCGTCGCCGCGTCGAGCGTGCCGAAACCCTCGTCCAGGACGATCGACTCCAGGCTGGCCGCGGTGGTGGACATGCCGGCGAGCTGCTCGGACAGCGCCAGCGCCAGCGCCAGCGACGCCTGGAACGTCTCCCCGCCGGACAGCGTGCGCACCCCGCGCCGCAGCCCGGCGTCGTGGTGGTCGACCACGAAGAACTCGCCCTTGTCGTGCACCAGGTCGTACTGCCCGCCGGACAGCTCCCGCAGGATCCGCGACGCGCCGTCGACCAGCAGGTCCAGCGCCTCGGTGAGCAGCCAGCGTTCGAAGTTGTTCGCCCGCAGGTGCGAGGCGAGCGCCCGCGCCACCCGCGCCTCGTGCTCGTGCCCGGCCCGCTGCTCCCGCAGCCCGGCGGCCTGCTCGCGGCGCTCGTCCAGGCGGCGCAACTCCGCCTCGGCCCGCTCCACCGCCACCGCCACGTCGCGCGGCGCGTCCTGCGGGGCGTCCAGCCCGGCCGCGGTGAACAGCGCGGCGATCCCGTCGGCGACCTCGGCCGCGGCCCGCTGCGCCGCCTCCACCGACTCGGCCAGCCCGTCGCGGTCCGCGCGCCGCGCCCGCGCCTGCTCGCCCGCCCAGTCGGCCAGCGCCGTCCACGCCGCCGCCACGTCGTCCCGGTCGGCGGCCGGCGGCCCGAACCGGGCCAGCCCGTCGCGTACCGCGTCGAAGTCACGCCAGGCTCGGCGCAGCCGATCCTGCGCGGCGTCCAGCGCGCCCCGCGCCCGCCGGGCCGCCTCCCGCCCGGCCCGCACCGCGCCCGCCGCCTCCTCCAGCGCGGCGCGCAGCCGCGCGTGCTCGGCCAGCGACTCCCGCAGCCGTTCCGGCGCGGGCGCGTCAGTGAGCTGCTCGTCCAGCTCGGCCAGGCGCGCGCCGAGCTGGTCGTGCTGGGTCCGGGCGCGCAGCAGCACCCGGTCCAGCTCGCGGGCCGCGGCGTCGCGTTCCTGCACCACCCGCTTCGCCGCCTCGCTCGCCGCCCGCGCCGCCTTGCCCGCCTCGATCGCCCGGCTCACCGCCGAACCCGTCGGCACCGCCGGCACGGTGGTGACCATCTGCTCGCACACCGGGCAGGGCGCGCCGTCGACCAGGTGCGCCCGCAGCGCCGCCGCCTGGTCGGCGGCCTTCGCGTCCTCGTGCGCGCGGAACGCCGACTCCAGCTCCGTCTCGGCCCGCTGCGCGTCCGCCCGCGCCGCCGCCAGCGCCGCCACTGCCGCGTCGTGCTCGCCGCGCGCCGCGTCCACCGCCGCGCGCACAGTCGCCGCCTCCGCGGTCAGCCGGTCCCGGTCCGCGTACGCCTTCAGGTGCAACCGCAACGCGCTCTCGTCACCGGCGGCGGTCAGCTCCCCGCGCAGCTTCTCCTCGCGCTCCTCGGCCAGCCCGACCGTGGCCGCCGCCTCGTCGGCGGCCACCCGGGCCGCCGCCACCGCCCGCGCCAGCTCGGCGGTGCCGTCCGGCGGCCGCACCCCGGCCAGCACACCCAGCTCCGCGTCGAGGGCGGCCAGCGCCGCGGCCCGCTCACCCGCCGTCGCCCGGGCCCGCTCCCATTCGGGTACGGCGGCAGCGACCGCTGCGGCCAGCTCCCGCATCGCGTCCACCCGCTCCCGGGCGGCGGCCAGACTCTCGTCGTCGACGTCGGTGAGCCCGCCGAGCAGCTTGTCGACGGTCTCCAGCTTCGCCTCGGCCTGCCCGGCCCGCTCGACCGCCTTCTTCTGCACGTTCTCGTAGACGCCCAGCCCGAGCAGGTTCACCAGGATCTGCTGCCGGGTGGCCGGCTTGGCGTGCAGGAAGTCGGCGAACTGCCCCTGCGGCAGCACCACGCAGGAGGTGAACTGCTCGTACGGCAGCCCGACCGCGTCCAGCACCGCCTGTTCCATCTCGGCCGGGGTGCCCGCCACCACCTCGCCCAGATCGTCCGGGCTGAGCCCGGTGTCGAGCTTGGTGACGTCGAAGCCCGGCGGCATGAGCTGCAGCCCGGCGTTGGCCGTCTTCACGGTGCCCCGGCCGTCCCGGCGCACCACCCGGGTCGCCACGTAGCGGTCCCCGGCGGACTCGAACACCAGCCGGACCCGCGCCTCGGTGGCCGACGGCGCCAGCGCGTTCGCCAGCCCCCGGGCGCCGCCCCAGCGCGGCACCGTGCCGTAGAGCGCGAAGCAGATCGCGTCGAGCACCGTCGACTTGCCCGAACCGGTCGGCCCGACCAGCGCGAAGAAGTCCGCGTCGGTGAAGTCGACAGTGGTCTCGTCGCGGAACACCGTGAACCCGGCCATGTCCAGCCGCATCGGCCGCATCAGTGCTCCACCTCCTCGAGCAGCTCGTCGAAGAGTTCCCGGACACCCTCGTCGGCGTGCCCGCGGCTGTCCAGGTAGTCGCCGAACAACTCGCCCGGCGACCGCCCGGCCCGCTGGGCCGTCCGGGTCCCGCTGCCCGGCGCGGGCACCAGCTCCGGGTCGATCCGGATCTCCAGCGCCCGGGGCAGCAGCTCCTGCACCTCCTCGCGCAGCCCGGCCCGGGGCTGCTCCCGGACGTAGACGCGCAGCCAGCCCTCCGGCGCCTCGATCTCGGCGAGCTGCGCGAGCGTGCCGCGTACCGTGCGCAGCGGCACCGCGCCCGGCACCGGCACCTCCCGGATGCGGGCGGCGGTGGTCGCCGTGACCTCCACGATCGTCACCGAGCTGACGTTCTCCTGCTCGCCGAAGTCGACGGCGAGCGGGCTGCCGCTGTAGCGGATCGGGCACGGGCCGATGACCCGCTGCGAGCGGTGCAGGTGACCCAGCGCCACGTAGTGCGCGTTGCCGGGGAAGACGGTGGCCGGGACCGCGTATCCGAGCACCGTGTGCGCGTCCCGCTCGCCGCCGCCGGTGCTCGCCCCGACCACTGTCAGGTGCGCGGTCACCAGGTGCACGCGGTCCGGCTCGGTGAACCCCTCGGCGAGCCGGTCCAGCACCCGGCCCAGGTGGTCGGCGTACGTCTGGTTCGCCTCGGCCGGGGTGAGCGTGTACATCTCCACCGCGCGCACCGCGTACCGCTGGGACAGGAACGGCAGCGCGGCCAGCCGCCAGCGTTCCCCACCGGCGGTGACCCCGTCGACGACGTGCTCGTCCGGGTTCTCCCGGACGCTGCCGCGCAGCGTGATCCCGGCCGCCTCGGCCCACGGGCGCAGCGCGTCCAGCGCCGCGCCGTTGTCGTGGTTGCCGCCGATCGCCACCACGTCCGCGCCGGTTCGCCGCAACGCGGTGAGCGCCCGGGTCACCAGCCGCGTCGCCTCCGGGGTGGGCGCGGCGGTGTCGTACAGGTCACCGGCGACGATGACCAGGTCCGGCCGCTCACGCTGGGCGATCTCGATGACCTGGGCGAGGACCTGCTTGTGCTCCTCGGCCCGGGACTGCCCCTTGAGGACCTTGCCGACGTGCCAGTCGGAGGTGTGCAGGATCTTCATCTGGGTGCCGCCTAGAACGGGATGTCGTCGTCGGAGGAGCCGGAGCCGACCACCGCGAACGGATCGGCGGCCTGCGTGATCGACCGTAGCGTCTCCGAGGGCGCGCGGCCCGCCTCCGAGACCCGGGTGGCCCACGCCGGGAACGGGAACTCCAGGCAGAGCGGCACCGGGATGTCCGGCTGGTTGACGAACATCGTGCCCGGCTTGGCCAGCAGCGCCCGCTGCCGTTGGGCGGGCGGCAGGAAGCCGTACTCCGGGCGGGACGCCTCGGCCGGGTCGAGCCGGCCCACCACCCGGATCGCCGAGTTGGTGACGATCCGCCGTTCCACCTCGCTGGCGGTCTGCTGCGCGCCGACCAGGATCACGCCCAGCGAGCGGCCCCGCTCGGCGATGTCGAGCAGCACCTCCTTGATCGGCGACGAGCCCTCCCGCGGCGCGTACTTGTTCAGCTCGTCCAGCACGACGAACAGCAGCGGCTTGGCGGTGCCCGCCTTCTCCTTGCGCTCGAACTCGCTCTTGAGCGTCACACCGACCACGAACCGCTGCGCGCGATCGGGCAGGTTGTGCAGGTCGACCACAGTCACCTGCGCGCTCTCCGCCGTGTTGATCGAGTGCGGGCGGCGGGTCGCCAGGTCACCACGGATCAACCGGCCCAGGTCCTTCTTGCTGCCGATCAGCCGCCGGGCGAACGCGTTCACGGTGCCCAGCCCGACCGCGCTGCCCGCCCACTCGCCGCGCGTCTCGTCGTCGTTGAGCTGCTCGACCACGTGGTCGACCAGATCCGCGTACGAGCCGAGCCGCACCCCGTCGATGCTCACCCCGCCGTCGGCCGGCTGGGCGTAACGGGCCAGGTGCGCGGCCACCGAGTGGACCACCATCGTGTACTGCTGGCGCTCGTCGTCCGCGTCGGCGAACACGTACGGCAGGAGCCGGTCGGCGCAGAACTCGGACAGCGTCCAGTAGAAGCTGTCCACCCCGGTGAGCCGGCTGCTCACATCCGGCGTGCCGGAGGAGTCGCCGACCCGCGGCGGGGCGTACACCCGCACGTCCGGGAACGCGCCGGCATCAAGGCCCAGCTTCGCGTACGCCGCCCGGGTCGGATCGTCGAGCCGGCTGTTCGGGTGGTCGAGGAAGAGCAGGTCCTCGCCCTTCACGTTGAAGATCAGCGCCTTCGCGTTGACCGCGTCGCCGCCCAGCACGCCGGAGCGGAACACCGAGTAGAGCAGGAACGTGGCGAAACTCGTCTTGGTCGCGACGCCGGAGATGCCGGAGATCGACACGTGCGCGCCCCGGGTGCCGTCGAGGAAGTCGGCGTTGAGGTAGACCGGCACCCCGTCGCGGCCCATCCCCATCGGGATCCGCCGCTCCATCCGGTCGAAGTGCAGCGCCCGCGCCCGCGCGTCACCCTCGGCCCGGTGCACCACGGCGCCCGGCGTCGGCGGCACGTAGAACTCCGGGTCGACCCGCGTGGTCGTCACCTCGGCCGCCTCCTGCACCTGCGCCGGCAGCGTGCCGTCGGCGATGGCGAAGACGTCGGAGTCGAACTGCGCCCCCTCGTGCCGGGCACGCACCTGGGTAACCACCCCGGCGATCGTCACCGGCTCCCGGTCGGGCAGGTCGCGGCGGGTCACCACCACGTCGTCCAGTTGCAGGTAGCTGCCCGGCGCGACAGCCGTCCAGAAGGTGAGCGGGGTGGCGTCGGCGGTGCCGAGCACCCGGCCGACACCCTCGCCGGGCCCGTCGAGCTGGTCGTCGGTCATCGGCGGTCTCCGGTCGGCTGGTCGTACCGTTGGCGGTGCACGTCGTGCATCCTGCCCGAGGGATGCGACAGGTTGCCACGCGACGCGGCGGACGCCACGCCGAGCGTGCGCCGAACGGTAGCCGCCCGGATCCGCCCGGCCACGGTGCGTACGTTTTCGTTGTTTCGGCTATGGGCCCGTCGCGTGGCGCGGGGTGTCGGCGGCACAGGTGACAAGCGCTGCCCATGACGACTGCTCGCGAGGCGCCGGTCGTCTCCGCGCCCGTGTCACCCGTCGCGTTCCACTCGCCGCCCGGCTGGCCCGAGATCGTGGCGATTGCCGTCCGCTCCCGAGCCGTCTCGGAACGCAGGAACTCTGTCCTGCCTCCTGAGAGTCGCGAAGATCTTGGCAGGAAAGGGCACCTATGGGGGCCCTTTCCTACCAAGATCTCCACGGATCTCACTTAACGGAACGCCCTTCCCGCGAGACGGAAGGCGCTCGCCACGACAGGCCGTCGCAGGGGACCCCAGCCGCGCTGCTCCCCGACTAGCGCGATCTTGCAGTTCTGGCCCCCGCAATTCAGCGCGAAACGGGCGCAGTCGGGGCCTCAAGTGCAAGATCACGGGGGTGCCGGGGTGCGGGGGTGCCGGGGTGCCGGGGTGCGGCTCAGGCGGCGGGGGCGGATCCGGCGGGTGTGGGGTCGGCGGGGTCGCGGGCGTACCGCAACATGAGCACTCCGTCGGCGGCGGCCAGCACGTGGCGCAGCGGCTGGTGCCGGGGCGGGCTGGCGTCCCCGGCGGTGATCCGGCCCGGGCCGGCGCCGGCGAGCAGCGGCGCCACGGTCAGGCACAGCTCGTCG
>NZ_JAGPXV010000258.1:0-7781 GCF_018070405.1 Micromonospora sp. D75 | reverse complement strand
CGCCGGGCAGCGGCCCCGCGCCGTCGGGGGACTCGGGCCGGCTGTTCTGGGTGGTGGTCACGGCTGCCTCCACGTCGGTCCGGCTGCGTCGACGCGCTCGACGAAAACGACGCTACCCCCGGGTGTTACCCAGGGGTAGCGCCGCGTGCACGTCCGATTTGGCGGACGGTCAGCCGCCGGTGAGCGTCTGCGGGTCGTCGTCCTCGTCGTCGATGTCGTCGTCGCCCCAGTTGCGGCGGCTGAACGGCAGGATCGCCCAGAAGATCAGGAACCAGAGGCCGGTGAGCGCGCTGAGCAGGAACGCGATCGGCCGGTCCAGCACGAAGTCGGAGACCAGCAGGACCGAGCTGACCATCGCGATCAGCATGAAGAACAGGCCGCCGGTGGCCATCCGGTGGGCGAAGCGCACCAGTTCCGGCTTGCGGCCCTGGCGGAACAGCGCCCGGTGGAACGCCACCGGAGAAATGATCATCGCGGCGGAGGCGGCGGCGGTCAGCAGCGCCAGGATGTAGACGTCACGCTGGAACTCGGTGGTCCGGTCGAACCCGGCGCTGAACGGCAGCGTCAGCAGGAAGGCGAACAGGATCTGCACGCCGGTCTGCGCGACGCGCAGCTCCTGCAACAGATCGGCGAAGTTGCGCTGCCAGCGCTGCTTCTCGGATTCCTTCGACACTCGCGGACCTCCCCGGGAGACGGCACGGCCGGCGGGTGAACGCCCACCGGCAGGACCGCCTGTGCCCCGTACGGATGATCACGAAACCGGTTCAGGAACCGCGGCGGATCCGCCCCGCGTACCGTGCCTCCAGCTCGGCGTTGTGCTCGTCGCCGCCGGTGATGTTCGCGGACAGGTAGACCGGCGGACGCTCCCCCGCCGCGACCAGCCGGGCCACCACCTCGGCGACGATCTGCTGGGCCAGCAGCGCCGCGGTGATCGACGAGACCGCGCCCACCGCGCCGCCGCCCGGCAGCGGCAGCGTGGCGTCGCCGTACGGGGCGCCGTTGTCCAGCACCACGTCGGCGAAGTCGGCGAGCTTGCGGCCGGACGGGTGCCGCGACGTCATCCGGGCCGAGTGCTGCGCCGACGTGATCGCCACCAGCCCGTGCCCGCGTTCCTTCACGATGGACGCGAACTCGACCATCGCCCCGTTCACGCCCGAGTTCGAGGCGAGCACGAACACGTCCTGCGGCCGGATCGGCGCCAGCTCGTAGAGGCGGTGCGCCACCGCCGGGTCGCGTTCCAGCTTCGGGCCCAGCACGTCGGCCGGGTCGCCGCCGACCAGCACCAGGTCACGCAACGCGATCCGGTTCGTGGGCACCAGCCCGCCGGCCCGACCGGCGATCTCCATGGCCAGCGCCTCGGAGTGCCCGGTGCCGAACGCGTGCACCACACCATCGGCGCGCAGCGCCGCTGCGATCAGGTCGGCCGCGTCGGCCACGTTGCGCCGCTGCTCGGCGGCGACCCGGCCGATCGTCTCGGTCACCACCGCCAGGTACGCCTCGGCGCTCACCGTCATGCCTCCTCCGTTCCTGCGCACCGGGCGAGGATCGCCTCGGCTAGCGGGCCGGGCGCCTCGTCCGGGATCCAGTGGCTGACGCCGGGCAGCGTCACGAACCGGTAGTCACCTGTGACGTGCGCGGCGCACGCCTGCGCGGCCGTCCGGCCGATCGCCACGTCCTTGTCGCTCCAGACGAACGTGGTGGGCACCCCGACCGGAGCGACCGCCTTCATGTCCGCCCCGGTCATCGCCCGGTACCAGTTCAGCGCCGCCGTCAACGCCCCCGGCTCGCGCATCGGCTCGGCGTACCGGGCCACCGCGCCGGCGTCGCCCACGCCGCTGAGCAGCTTGCGCAGCGTGGCACCGTTCCACGCCAGCAGCACCCGCTCCGCCGTACCCGGCTTACGGAACAACGCTATGTACGCGGACTTGACCTTCTGCCGCGGGTCGGTGGCGAGCGCGTGCCCCATCGCGGCCGGGTGCGGCACCGACACCGCGGTCAGCGTCCGCACCCGCTCCGGGTGCGCCGCCGCCAGACCCCACGCCACGATCGCGCCCCAGTCGTGGCCGACCAGGTGGGCGCGGGTCACCCCGAGGGAGTCCAGCACGCCGGCCGCGTCGGCCACCAGCTCCGGAATCCGGTACGCCCCGACGTCCGCCGGCCGCGCGCCGGGCGAGTAGCCGCGCTGGTCGAGCGCGTACGTGCGCAGCCCGGCGGCGTGCAGCGCGGGCGTGACCGCGTCCCACTCGCCGGAGTGCTGCGGGAAGCCGTGCAGCAGCAGGACCGGGTCACCGCCCTCGGGGCCACCGGCGCGTACCTCGAACGTCAGTCCCCGCGCATCCACCAGCATGATCGCCACCATACCGACACTCGCCCTGCTGGGCCGGGGCCCGTGGTCGGTGCTAGCGTCTGCGACGAGACAACTTCACATCCGACAGGGGAGCGCACAGCGCTGAGAGTGCGGGCCGGTGCCCGCAGACCCTCGAACCTGATCTGGGTAATGCCAGCGCAGGGAGTTCGGTCGACCTCCAGCCGCGTCGCCGTCCGGTGACCACCGGGCGCGGCGTGCGTCTTCTCCTGGTTCACCTCGACGAACTGGGAGCCAACCGTGAACCACACCGACAGCAACCGCTGGCGTACCGTCGACATCGTCGTCGCCTCGGTCATCGCCGTCACCTTCGGCGTCGTCTTCTGGGCCTGGGGCCTGCTCTGGAGCGCCACCGACGCGGCGTTCGCGTTCTTCCCACCGGCGCAGGCAGTGCTCTACGGCGTGTGGCTGATCCCGGCGGTGCTCGCCGGCCTGATCATCCGCAAGCCGGGCGCCGCGCTGTACTGCGAGACGGTCGCCGCGATCATCTCCGCTCTGCTGGGCAGCCAGTGGGCGAGCATCGTGATCCTTCAGGGCCTGATGCAGGGCATCGGCGCCGAGCTGGCGTTCGCCGCGTTCCGGTACCGCTCGTTCAAGCTGCCGGTGGCGGTGCTGGCCGGCGCGCTGACCGGCCTCGGCGCGGCGATCTTCGACTTCGTCTACTGGAACAAGGCGTACGACTTCGCCTCCTACCGTCTCCCGTACGCGCTGATCACGATCGTCAGCGCCACGATCGTCGCCGGTCTGGGCGCGCACGTCCTCACCCGCGCGCTGGCGAACACCGGCGTCCTGGACCGCTTCCCCGCCGGCCGCGACCGCGCCCTGGTCTGACGGCTCGCCCCGCCCCGGTGATCAAGGAGTTTGCGTCCGCCGGGCACGGTTTTCCGGACGCGAACTCCTTGATCACGCAGGCTGGGCCGGGAGAGGGGGTGGTGGGCGGTGAGCGGGGTGGTGCTGCGGGGGTTCGGGTGGCGGCACGGGGGACGGAAACGCTGGGCTCTGCGCGGGGTGGATCTGCGCGTGGAGAGCGGCGAGCGGGTGCTGCTGCTCGGACCCTCCGGCGCCGGTAAGAGCACGCTGCTGGCGGCGCTGGCCGGGCTGCTGCCGGAGGACTCCGGCGAGCAGGAGGGCACCGTCGAGATCGACGGGCTGGACCCGCGCAAGGCCCGCGAGCGCGTCGGCATCCTGTTCCAGGATCCGCAGACCCAGCTCGTCATGGCCCGTTCCGGCGACGACGTCGCGTTCGGGCTGGAGAACCGGGGCGTGCCCGCCGGGGAGATCTGGCCCCGCGTCGACGAGGCGCTGCGCCGGGTCGGCTTCCCGTACGACCGGGACCGGCCGACCGCCGCGCTCAGCGGCGGCGAGCAGCAGCGGCTCGCCCTGGCCGGCACGCTCGCGCTGCGCCCCGGACTGCTGCTGCTGGACGAGCCCACCGCCAACCTCGACCCGGCCGGCGCCGCGCTGATCCGCCGGGCCGTCGCGAACGCGCTCGACCCGGACACCACGATGGTCCTGGTGGAGCACCGGGTCACCGAGGCGCTGCCGCTGGTCGACCGCGTGGTGGTGCTGGAACCGGGCGGCGGGGTGCGCGCCGACGGGCCGCCCGCTGCGGTCTTCGCCGCGCACGGCGACGCGCTGGCCGCCGCCGGGGTCTGGGTACCCGGCCACGTCACGCCACCCCGGCACGCCACCACGCCGCCCGGCGACGTGCTGCTCACCGCGGAGCGGCTCGGCCTGCCGCCGCGGCTCGACCCCACCGATCTTCGGGTACGCGCCGGCGAGGCGCTCGCCGTCCTCGGCCCCAACGGGGCCGGCAAGTCCACGCTGGCGCTGCTCCTGGGCGGCCTGCTGAAACCCGGCACGGGCGGCGTCACCGCGTCGGCGGAACTGGCCGGGCGGGACGCGCGCACTCCCCCGTACCGCTGGCGGGCGCCCGCGCTGGTACGCCGGATCGGCTCGGTGTTCCAGGACCCGGAACACCAGTTCGTCACCGCCACCGTCCGCGACGAGCTGGCGCTCGGCCCGCGCCGCACCGGGCAGCCCGAGGCAGCGGTCAGCGCCACAGTGGACGCACTGCTGGAGCGGCTGCGGCTGGACCGGCTGGCCGGCGCCAACCCGTACACCCTCTCGGGTGGCGAGGCGCGGCGGCTGAGCGTGGCGACGGCCCTGGCCACCGCGCCCCGCCTGCTGATCTGCGACGAGCCCACGTTCGGCCAGGACCGGCGCACGTGGCTGGAACTGATCGACCTGCTCGCCGAGCTGCGCGACGCCGGGCACGGCGTGGTGGCGGTGACCCACGACGAGGACTTCGTGGCCGCGCTGGCCGACCGGACGCTCACCCTGGGGGCGTCCTCGTGATCAACGTCGAACCGGTCGCCGCGCCGGGCGCTCCGCTGGCCCGGCGCAACCCGGTGGCGAAGCTGGCCGCCGCGATGGTGTTCACGCTGATCCTGGTGGCGACGCTCGATCCGGTGGCCCCGGCCGTCGCCATCGCCGTCGAACTCGCGGTGCTGCCGCTGTTCGGCGTCCGCTACCGGGTGCTGGCCCGCCGCGCCTGGCCGCTGCTCGCCGGTGCCGTCGGCATCCTGGTCACGCTTGTGCTCTTCGCGGCCGACCGCTCCGGCCCGGTGCTGCTCCAGGCCGGGCCGATCCTGGTCACCGAAGGGGTGCTCGTCACGGCGCTGGGCCTGGTGCTGCGGATGCTCGCGGTGGCGCTGCCCGGCATCGTCGTGTTCGCCACCACCGACCCGACCGACCTGGCCGACGCGCTGATCCAGAACGCGAAGGCGCCCGCCCGGTTCGCCATCGGCGCGCTGGCCGCGTTCCGGATGGTGCCGCTGCTGGAGCAGGAATGGCGGATGATCAGCATGGCCCGGCGGGCCCGTGGCGTGGACGCCGGCCGCAATCCGGTGGCGAAGCTGCGGCTGTTCGGGTCGACCGCGTTCACGCTGTTGGTGGGCGCGATCCGGCGCGGTACACGGCTCGCCGTCGCGATGGACGCCCGGGGCTTCGACGCGGGTACGCCGCGCACCGTGGCCCGCCCGCAGCGCTTCACCGGCGCGGACACGCTGCTGGTCGTGGGAGCGGCCCTCCTGGCCGCCGCCGCTCTGGCGACAAGCATCGCCCTGGGCACCTTCCGCCCCCTGATCGGCTGACCCCCCTCGCCCCGCCTCGCCCCGCCCCGCCCCCGTTGATCATGAAGTTGACGGCACGGGCTGCCCGTTTTGTCGCCGCCAACTTCATGATCGACCGACGTCGGGGAAGATCTTGGTAGGAAATGGTCCCCATAGGGGCCGAAATCTTCCAAGATCTCTAGGGACACCGGCGGTGGGGGCGAGCGGCGGGAAGGAGAAACGCTGCCCGGGCAAGGACCCGGATGAGGGGCCTGCCCGGGCAGCGGGCGACGGGATCCGGCCTGCCGGTCAGCTCCGGCGGAACGCGTAGAAGCGGGTCTGGCCGGCGCGCTGGCTGCGCCCGGCG
Source organism: Micromonospora sp. D75 (assembly GCF_018070405.1). Lineage (NCBI taxonomy): Bacteria > Bacillati > Actinomycetota > Actinomycetes > Micromonosporales > Micromonosporaceae > Micromonospora > Micromonospora sp. D75. The sequence goes on along the minus strand of NZ_JAGPXV010000258.1, from coordinate 1,936 downwards.
ACCCGGGCCTGCCGCCCTGCCGGTGGGCCGGATCGGGGCGGCGTCGCGGGTGCGCTGGGCAGGACCGGAGTCTCCGGTGACGCCGAATGCGGCGCCGCGTCCAGGGACCCGGCGGACGCCACCGGCTCCGTCGGGAGCACCACTGCGGGCGGCGCGGTGAGCGCGTCGAGCGCCGGCGCGGTCACCTGCGGCGAGGACTGTTTGCGGGACTTCTTCGGATTGCGCTTCGCGGGCATTCGCGGGCCTCCTGTCGTGCGGGCGCGCCGACCGGGACGCGCCGAGCGAGGGCTCCGGCGCATTCCGATCACGACAGACACCGCGACCGACGGTGGCGGGGAAGGATGCGGACGCCCGGAGCAGGACGGGTCCACGGCACTCGCGGCGGTGGACCGGGCTCGGAGGTGGGGCGTCACATACGCATGCGGCAACGCTATCGCGCCACCGGCGAGTCCCGCAGCCGAATTAAGCCGAGGGACGTACGGCCACCCGCCGGTCACGCCCTGTGGACACCGTCGCCCATATCCTCGACGGCCGCGATACGGTCGCAGCACGGCAGTACGGACGAGAGGTGGCGGTACGCATGGCAGAGCAGGCGACGGCGCAGATCGGGGTCACCGGTCTGGCGGTGATGGGCCGCAACCTGGCCCGGAACCTGGCCCGCAACGGCTTCGCCGTGGCGGTGCACAACCGGTCGCCGGAACGTACCCGCAGCCTGGTCGCGGAGCACGGCGACGAGGGCACGTTCGTGCCGTCGGAGTCGCTCGCGGACTTCGTCGGCTCGCTGGAGCGGCCCCGCGCGGTGATCGTGATGGTGAAGGCCGGCGCCCCGACCGACGCGGTGATCGACGAGCTGGTCCCGCTGCTGGAGGAGGGCGACATCGTCGTCGACTGCGGCAACGCGCACTTCGCCGACACCCGCCGCCGGGAGGAGGCGCTGCGCGCGCACGGGCTGCACTTCGTCGGTACCGGCGTGTCCGGCGGCGAGGAGGGCGCGCTGCTCGGCCCGAGCATCATGCCCGGCGGGTCGGCCGAGTCGTACCAGAAGCTGGGGCCGATCTTCTCCAAGATCGCCGCGCACGTGGACGGCGAGCCCTGCTGCCGGCACGTCGGGCCGGACGGCGCGGGCCACTTCGTGAAGATGGTGCACAACGGCATCGAGTACGCCGACATGCAGCTCATCGCCGAGGCGTACGACCTGTTGCGGGCCGGTCTGTCGGCGAGCCCGGCGGAGATCGCGGAGATCTTCCGGGAGTGGAACGGCGGCGAGCTGGGGTCGTTCCTCATCGAGATCACCGCCGACGTGCTCGGCCACACCGACGCGGCCACCGGTCAGGCGTTCGTGGACGTGGTGCTCGACCAGGCCGAGCAGAAGGGCACCGGCCGCTGGACCGTGCAGAGCGCGCTCGACCTGGGCATTCCGATCACCGGCATCGCCGAGGCCACGTTCGCCCGGTCGCTGTCCGGGCACGCCGGCCAGCGCGAGGCCGCCCGCCGGGTGTTCGCCGACGCGGGCGAGAAGTGGCAGGTGGACGACCGGGAGACGTTCGTCGAGGACGTGCGCCGCGCGCTGCTGGCCAGCAAGATCGTCGCGTACGCGCAGGGCTTCGACCACATCCGCGCCGGCAGCCGGGAATACGACTGGAACATCGACCTCGGCGGCACGGCCACCATCTGGCGGGGTGGCTGCATCATCCGGGCCGGTTTCCTGGACCGCATCCGCGAGGCGTACGACGCGGAGCCGGACCTGGCGACGCTGCTCGTCGCGCCGTGGTTCGCCGAGCGGGTCAGCGCCGGCGTACCGGCCTGGCGACGGGTGGTGGCCGACGCGGCCCGGGCGGGCGTGCCGGCACCGGCCTTCGGGTCGTCGCTGGCCTACTTCGACGCGCTGCGGGCGCAGCGGCTGCCGGCCGCGCTGATCCAGGGGCTGCGGGACAAC
>NZ_JAGPXV010000257.1:0-7821 GCF_018070405.1 Micromonospora sp. D75 | reverse complement strand
GCGGGCCCCCGCCCCCGGGGGCCCGCGCCCCGGCCCCCCGTTTCAGTAGCGCCAGGGGGTGCCGGTCTCGCGGTACTCCTCCACCGGCACGAGCGGCACGCCGGGCGCCATCCGGTCGACGTAGAGCCGCCCGTCCAGGTGGTCGATCTCGTGCGCGACCAGCCGCGCCATCGCGTACTCGAACGAGGTGATCACCCGGCTGCCGTCCCAGAGCGCGTGTTCCACGTCGATCCGCAGCGGCCGGGGCACCAGGCCGCGGTGGTCGAAGAAGGAGAGGCACCCCTCGTACTGCTCGTCGGTCTCGGCGGCGGTGTCCACGACGCGCGGGTTGAGCAGCACCACCGGTTCGGCCGCGCGGTCGGCGGGCCGGACCAGCGCGGCGGACCAGCCGATGCCGAGCTGGGGCGCGGCGAGGCCGACGCCCTTGCTGAACGGGTGCAGCTCGTCCAGCCGGGCCAGCATCGCGGCGAGCCGGTCGATGACCTGCCGGGCGTGCCGTTCCTCGGCCGGCAGGTCGAACTGGCGGGCCGGCTGCCGCAGCAGGTCGTCGCCGCGCTGCACGATGCCCACGGCACGCATCCGGTCGCTGGCCCGAACCCGGGCGCCGCCGGTGGGCGCGCTGTCCGGCTCGGCGTCCGCCTGCGGGCTGCGGAATCGCCACTGCATCCGGTAGCGGGCGTTGAGCGGCGGGTCGTCGGTCCCCCAGTCGAAGATCACCCGGTCGCCGTCGGAGGCACGCTGGATCGGCGTACGCAGCGGTCCTTCCTCGGCCGACAGCGAGGTCTCCGCACCCCACACCTTGGGGTCGAGGTCCGCGGGCAGGTCGAGCCGCACCGCCAGGTGCCGGGTGGGCAGGCGTACGGCCCGCTGGAACCAGGGGCCCCACTTGTCCTGGCCGACGCGGTACGCGTACTCGATGGTGACCCGGTCGCCCGGGTAGAGCGGGAAGCGTCCCTCGTCGTTCTCGAAGAGCAGCCAGATCTCCTTGAACGCGTCCCGGTCGTGCTTGGCCCGCCAGTGCATCGGCTCGCGTCCGTTGCCGTCGTCCCGGTACGCGGTCAGTTGCAGCTCGGCGAAGGTGAGCGGGTGTTCCCGGTGGTGCCGGTTGGAGCGGCCCGGGTCGTTCGGGTAGCGGTCGACGGCGACCCGGACCAGGTAGCGGGTGACCGGTTCGGTGCCCGCGTTGTACAGCTCCCGCCGGATCGCGCAGTGGTAGCCGTCGCCGATGTGGGTGAGCGTGGCCACCTCGCGCTCGACCACGAGGCCGGTGCCGGGCGGCAGCCACTGCCCGGGGACCGGCGGGTCGCGGTGCGCTCCGCCGGCGCGGCCGTGCCGCAGCTCGTCGTACTCCCGGAAGCGCTGCCAGATCGCGCCGCTGGCCTCCAGGACGGCCTCGGCGCGGCGGGCGAAGTCCTCGGTGGGCCGGTGCCGGCGCCCTTCGACGTGGCTGACGTAGGACGGGTCGAAGCCCATCAGCGTCGCCAACTGCTTCTTGGACAGCCCTCGGCCGGTCCGGTGCCGGGCAAGTTCCGCCGCGAACGAGTCCGCGGCACGCTCGATCGGTGAGGTCGTCATCAGCTTCCTCGTGGCGGGAAGCCCATTTTCACGTTGGGTGGCCGAACGTGTACGGAAACTGCCTCATATTCGACATACACCTTGACATCTGAACGGAGCGCATCGATCCTTACACCGTGCGTCGCCGTTTCCGGCGGCGTTTTTCGTCTTCCGGGCCGGGTAGTACGCGACCGGCGCCGGAGTGACCGGGACCTCCCCGCGACACCGCGACGTCACTTCCCCTCCCGCCGAGGGAGTGGTTAGGCTAGCCTTAGCTTCGGTCGACGGCACGCGCCGGCCGACAGGGCGACCAGACAGGGGACGGCCAGGTGACTGCGGTGATGCCGGGGCGCGACGCCGCCACCCCGTTCGCCCCGGTGACCGCGACCCTGCGCGCCATGTTCGGCACCGACGACCTGCCCGGGCTCGCGCCCGGCCTGCTGGTCCGCGACGAGCTGGACCGCTGGTCCCCGGCCGCCCGGCTGATCGACGGCACGCTGCTTCCCGAGTTCCTGACCCGCGCCGGCCGCCGCTGGGGCGGCACCCCGCACGCCTGTGCCGCGCTCGCGTGGAAGTCCTACAGCTACTGGACGGCGCTCCCAGCGGTGCTCGGCTGGGCGTCGGCCCGGCGGGTGCCGCTGCTCGACCCGGCCGACGTCCTCGTGCACTTCGAGGACCACCACCAGCTGCTCACGCTGGGGCTGCGCGCGTCCACCCCGGTGGCGGTGCTGCCCGGTGACCCGCTGGCGCTGGCCGGCGCGCCCGGTGTGGTCGTGGTGCCGGACGAGGCCGCCCTGCTCGGCGCGCTGCGCGCGTCCCTGCTCGACGCGCACTTCGCCCCGCTGATCGCCGCCATCCAGGGCGAGGTGCGGATCGGCACCCGTACGCTGCTCGGCTCGGTGGCCTCCGGCATCGCGCACGGCATCCTGCGCGCGGCGGACGCGCTGCCCGGCTCGTCCGTGGCGACCGTCGGCACGCTGCTCGGCGCGCTCGACCTGAACGACCTGGTCGAACTGGTGCCCGGCCCGGCCGGCGAGCCGACAGTGCAGCGGCGCACCTGCTGCCTGGCGTTCACGCTGCCCCGGCCCAAGGTGTGCCAGGGCTGCTGCGTCCGCCAGGGCTGACGGGTCAGTCGGCCAGCGGCCGGACGTCCCACAACCACACCCCGCCGGTACGGGTGGGCGTGATCCCGCTCAGCTCCGTCATCGCCCGGCGCAGCGCGTCGGCCTGCGGCAGCCGGGGGTCGAGGATCACCGCGCCGGCCCGCCAGTAGCGCAGGTCGTCGACGGCGGCCACCCGATCCTGCGGCGTGATCGGCGGAACCGCGTCGGTGCGCCGTACCGTCTCGAAGAACGTGCTGGTGGGACGCGGCGGCGCGGTGAACAGCGCGATCCGGTCCCCGCCGGGGCGGGTGTCCGGATAGAGGAAGTAGCCGCGGGCCAGCGGCATGTCCAGCCGGGTCTCGGCGGACCAGCGCAGCGGAACCGCGTACGTGGTGTCGGGCAGCGGCAGCGTGACGATGCTGCGTCCGTCGGCGACGTAGGGGCGCCAGGCGCCGGAGGTGACGAACGCCGGGGTCGGTTCGAGGCGCTTGGCCGGCAGCGGGGTGGGCAGGATCGGCAGCAGCGCCATCGCGAGCACGGTGACGGTGGCGAACCGGATCTGCCCGCGTGCGTCCGGATGCCGGGCGGCCAGCCGGCGGACCCGCTCGGCGCCGAGCGCGAGCAGCACGCCGATGATCGGGGTGAGCGCGAGCGACCAGCGGGTGGGCACCACCGAGTGCAGGACCGGCAGGTTCTCCAGCGCGGCCCACGGGCCGGGGATGCCGGTGTCGCGTCCGTCGTAGCGGATCTCCCGGCCGAGCGAGAAGAGCGCGAACACGAGGCCGACCGCGGCCAGGCCGAGCACCACCGCGTTGCGGCGCATCCACCAGACCAGCGCGGCCACCAGGATCACCAGCGGCCAGCCGAAGAACGCGTTCTCCTCGGTGGCGTTCTTGACCAGCGGTTCACTGCCCCGGGCGTCACCGGCCACCGATTCCCGGGACCAGGCGACGTACGCGGCGAGGTCGGTGGAGTAGCCCCGGATCAGCGTGGAGAGCCCGCTGTACGCGCCGGGACCGAAGAACTGGACCCAGAGCGGGTACGCGAGCAGCGCCCCGGCGACCACCGCGGCCACGGCGAGTCCGGCGGCGAACGGGCGGGCCGCCGAGCGCAGCGCGGGACGGCCGAGTACGAGCGCGAGCACCACCACGCCGAGGCCGATGGCGGTCATCAGCAGGATCTCCAGGTTGAGGAACGCCTGCCAGACGATCACCAGGGCAAGGAGTACGCCGTTGCGCAGCCACCGGCCGGGCTCGGCCAGGCGCAGCGTCCGCCAGATGATCAGCGGCACCACGAACTGGCTGACGATGTTGGGGTGCGAGTTGGCGTGCGAGATCATCGCCGGCGCGAACGCGCAGAAGGCGGCACCCAGCCAGGCCGGACCGCGAGACCGCACGACAACTCGGGAGAGAAGGAAATACCAGGACACGCCGGTGGCGGCGAGCCCGAGGGTGAGGAAAATCAGGAATGACCAGCGCGGACCCGCCCAGAGCGTGATCGGGGTCAGCGGTAATGAAACAGATAATACGGACGTATTGGCCATGAGATTGACGACATCCGGCACATTCATCCGGTCCGAGGTGAACGGATAGGCGAAATCGGTGACGACGCGCGCACCATGCGCCATCATCCATTCGAATTGCGCCTGATCTGTCCGATTGTCCCGGATCCCGTTGCGGGGGTCCACCCACAACCGGGCGGTGACCCAGAGCGCGAGCAGCACGAAGCTGAGCACGGCGAGCACATCGATCCGCCTGCCGTGCCCCGTTTTCGCCGGGTCCGCCGCTGATTCCGGAGTAGTCATGACATTTCAGAGCGTAGTCAGGGTATGACCGGCAGGTGCAATGTTCCGCAGACTCACGTACTATGTGCCGAGTTCGCCGACCGCCGATCAGGCACCCCTCCGCATCACAATTCGGCCCCCCTCCGTCCCCCGATTTCCCCCTCAGCCATCCAGATGGTTGACTCTGACGGTCCAGGCGCGGGTCAGTCATATCGTGAGGAATCGACGCATGGCAGAAATCACTGGGGACCAGCGCGTCCAGTCCGAGGTGCTCGAAGGCCTCGCGACCGCTGTCAACCACCGGCAGTGGTTCGTCGAGCTGGCGGTGCCCTACCTCGGTGACAACCCGATCGAAATCGGCAGCGGCCTGGGCGACTACGCCTCCGCGTGGGCCGAGCAGGTGCCCCGGATCACCGCCACCGAGGCGGACCCGGACCGGCTGGTCCAGCTCAAGGAGCGGCTGGCCGACCACCCGGGCGTCGAGGTCCGGCAGATGCTGCTCCCGCACCACGAGCGTGGCGACTACAGCGCGGCCGTCTCGTACAACGTGCTGGAGCACATCGACGACCACGTGGGCGCGCTGCGCAGCATGCGCGACCTGGTCCGCCCCGGAGGCGCGGTGGTCATCATCGTGCCGGCGTTCCAGTTCGCCATGAGCCCCGCCGACATCGCCACCGGCCACGTCCGCCGCTACACGAAGAAGACGCTCGCCGCGGCCATGACCGAGGCCGGCCTCACCGTGGAGCGGATCCACTACGCCAACGCGCTCGGCCTGATCGGCTACTTCATGGCCACCAAGGTCTTCCGGCTGATGCCGAAGGAGGGCCCGATGGTGAAGGTGTACGACACGCTCGTGCTCCCCGTCACCAAGGCCGCCGAGCAGCGCGTCCGCCCGCCGTTCGGCCAGTCCGTCTTCGCTGTCGCCCGCGTGTAAGGAAGGGTCCCTTGTTAACAGACGTCTGTTAACAAGGGGCCCTTCCTTACACCTCACTCCTTGATCTGGTACGTCGGGCGGATGACCGCCCGGGCCAGGGTGTGGAACGCCAGGTTGAAGCCGACGAAGGCCGGGCTCGCCCCGGCGGGAATGTCGAGGCGGTCCACGTCCACGGCGTGCACCGCGAACACGTACCGGTGCGGGCGGTCCCCGGCGGGCGGCGCGGCGCCGCCGTAGCCGGTCTCGCCGTAGTCGTTGCGGACGCTGAACGCGCCGCCCAGGTCGCCCTCGTCAACGCCGCTGGGCAGCTCGGTGACGGACGCGGGCACATTCACCAGCACCCAGTGCCAGAAGCCGCTGCCGGTCGGGGCGTCCGGGTCGAAGCACGTGACCACGAAGCTCCTGGTCTCGGCCGGGAAGCCCGACCAGGACAGCTGCGGGGAGACGTTCTCGCCGCCGGTGCTGCCGTGCGCGTACCGCGCGTCCATCGGCTCGCCGTTGTGCACGTCCTCGCTCGTCAGGTCGAACGACGGCACCGTCGGCAACAGCTCGTACGGGTCCGGGGCGATCGGTCGTTCCAGGGTCATCGAAACGGTCCTTCCGGGTACGCGAATGTCCTGCGCCCCTTCATACCCCGTTGTCCGGGCCGCCGTGCTGTCGGCGCACCATCTCGTTGATCCAGACCGGCGCGTACGGCGACGTGCAGCCCGGCGGCGTGGGGTAGTCCTTGAGCACCCCGAGCCGCTCGCCGATGCCGATCGCGCGTTCCCGGTACGCCGGATGTTCGATCCCGATCTGCGCGAGGCAGTGGTTCATCGCCCACTGGAGGCGCTCCGGCGCGCCGGCCATCTCCGCCTCGATCTCGTCGAGCAGACCGGCCAGGTCCAGCCCGTCCGGGTTCCGCGCCACCCGCTCGGTGGTCAGCGCCCAGCCGGCGCTCGCCACCACCGGATCGGGATCGGCCGACCAGGCCAGGCGCAGCGGCTCCGCGTGCGGGCTCTTCTTCACCACGTAGTTGACGAGCCAGTCGTGCACCTTCGGCGTACGCGCCTCGCGCAGCATCGCGTCCAGCTCGTCCCGCCCGTACGCCTTCGGCCGGCAGATCAGCAGCGCAAGCAGCCGCGCGGCGCTGTCGCCGGTCGCCCACAGCTCCCGCGCGAGGTCCTGCTGCGTCTTCAGCCGCTTCGCGACCGCCCGCAGCTTGCCCAGGTTGACCCCATGGTCGTCGCCGTGCCGCTCGTTGACCGCGCGGATCTTCGGATCGTCGAGCGCGGCCAGCTCGGCCGTCACCTCGGCCACCGTCGTCGTCTCCGCCACCAGGCCCTCCCGCCGTATCCGTGTCCCGCAGCCTACGGCCGCGCCCGGCGCTCCCGCTGTTCCGCCGCCCCGCCGGTCAGCGTCGTCCCGTCTCATCGCGTTCCCCCGATTCCGGCAACTCGCGCGGTATCAGGCACATCCGGTGCGGCCGAGACTCGCCGTGGGGGTCGCCGAAGAAGAGAGCAGTCATAAGCCGCAGAGGCGATGGTTACTTCCGGGGCGACACGCCCATGTGTCCGCACGCGCGGCAGACCGAGGCGAGGCGGGGTGGGAGTTGGCGGAGGGTGTGGGATTCGAACCCACGAAGACATCGCTGCCTTACCGGTTTTCAAGACCAGCGCCATCGGCCACTAGGCGAACCCTCCCGGCACGCCCCCGAGGGGTGCGCGACCGGGACCCAGTCTGCCACGAACCCCGTACCGGGCAAGCCGCCGTCCCACCTCCGTTGCGAGAATGTGTGCGTGTGGGAGAGTCCGGCAGTGGTGCTGATCAGCGGAATCATGGCCGCAGGCAAGTCCACAGTGGCCGAAGGGCTGGCCCGGCGGCTGCCCCGCTCGGTGCATCTGCGCGGCGACGTGTTCCGCCGCGTGATCGTCAACGGGCGGGCCGACATGACCGCCGAGCCGAGCGACGAGGCGCTGCGGCAGCTCCGGCTGCGCTACGACCTGGCCGCCTCGACCGCCGACCGGTACGCCGCGGCGGGCTTCACCGTCGTACTCCAGGATGTGGTCCTCGGCGCGGACCTGCCGGCCATGGTCGGCCGGATCCGGCACCGGCCGCTCGCCGTGGTGGTGCTCGCGCCCCGCGCCGAGGTGGTCGCGGCCCGCGAGCGGGACCGGCCCAAGACGGGGTACGGGGACTGGCCGGTGGCGGACCTGGACGCCGGGTTCCGGGCCGACACGCCCCGGATCGGGCTCTGGCTGGACACGTCCGACCAGACGCCGGACGAGACGGTGGCCGAGATCCTCGCCCGCGCGTGGACCGACGGGCAGATCGGGTAAGACTGAGTCATGCGCGCGATCACGATCACGGAACCCGGCGGACCCGAGGCGCTCGTCTGGACCCACGTGCCGGACCCGGAGCCCGGCCCCGGCGAGGTGGTCGTGGAGGTGCGGGCCAGCGCGGTGAAC
>NZ_JAGPXV010000256.1:0-7857 GCF_018070405.1 Micromonospora sp. D75 | reverse complement strand
GGTGTCGACCATCGTGCAGACCGTGTCCAGGTGCATGGTGGCGCGCTCCTGCGCGATCGGGACCACCAGGATGGTGTGCGCCAGGCCGGCGGCGAACACCTGCCGGGCCAGCCGCTCCGCGCCGGCCGGGGTGGTGCGTTCACCGACGCCGACGGCGAGCACCCCCGGGGCGAGCAGCAGCACGTCGCCGCCCTCCAGATGCTCCAGCCGCGGGTGGTAGACGAACTCGGTGCCGACGAACCGGGGGTGGTAGCGGTAGATCGCGTCGGTGAGCGTGGTCTCCCGCCGCCGCGCCGGCATGGCCAGGCTGGTGACACCGACCCGGTCCCCGATCCACACCGACGAGTCGCGGGTGAACAGCAGGTTCGGCAGCGGATCGATGACGAAGTCGTGCCGGTCCATCAGGGTCCACACGAGACCGCCGGGGCGGTCGCCGCCGACGCGCAACTCCTCGTGGGCGAGCCCGGCGATCAGCACGTCGGCCAGCCCGGCCGGGTCCAGGTACGCCAGGTGGTCGGCGACCCGGCGCCGCAGTGTGTGGCCGAGCCGGCGGGACCGCAGCACCTGATCGGTCAGCTCGGCCCGGGCGTCCGGCACGGCGAGCGTCTCGGCCAGCAGGTCGGCCAGGTAGAGCACCTCGACCCCGCGGGACCGCAGCGCCGCCGCGAACGCGTCGTGCTCCTCCTGCGCCCGTCCCACCCATGGGATGGCGTCGAACAGCAACGAGTCGTTGTTGCGTGGGGTGAGGCGGGCGAGTTCCGGTCCCGGGCGGTGCAGCAACACCGTCCCGAGCCGGGCGACTTCGCTGTCCACATAGTGGGTCACCCCCGCAGCCTAGGGCAGGCTTGCGCACCATTCGGAAAAGAAGCGTGGATGAATATGGCATTCATCCACACTCACTCCGGCGCCCCGGCTTGCCGAGCCCCCGGGGGCGCAACGTAGGGTAGTGGAGACATAACTTCGAGAGACCTTTTGCCGGAGGTCGCGATGACTGTCTTTCCCGCTCGTCGAGCCGTACCGAGCAGGGCACTGCCGCCCCGCACGGTGCCGCACACCCGGGTCGAGCCCACGTCGGTGCTCGAACCGGCCCGACCGACTCCACTGGAGTGGGCCCGGCGTCGCCGGGCGGAGCGGGGGGCCCGCCGGTTGGAAGCCGCCGGGGCCCGCGCCCTCGGCCAGCTCGACCACCTCGGGCCCGCCTGGCACGTCATCGAGTGGCCCCGGACGGACCCGGCCGACATGCTGCTCGACCGCGTCCGCGACGACCGGGCCGGGTTCCTGGCCATCGGCCCGAGCGGCCTGTTCGCGGTCACCATCGCCGACCACGGCCGCGCGCGCGTGCTCGTCGCCGGTGACGTCGTGCAGATCAACGGCAAGCGCCCGCCGTACGTGGCGGAGGCGCGCCGGGACGCCAAGCGGGCCAGCAAGGCCCTCTCCGACGCGGTCGGCCTGCCGATCCCGGTCACGCCGGTGCTGACGTTCGTCGGCTCCGGCGTGATCAGCGTCTACGGGCTGCCGAAGGACTGCCTCATGGCCACCCACCGGGAGCTGGACCGCCTGCTCGTGGCCGGCGGGAACCGGATCAGCCCGGCCACCGCCGAGAAGCTGTCCCGCGTGGCCCAGGCGCCGTCGACGTGGTTCAACGGCACGTACCGTCCAACCGCCGACTACCGGTGGTACGACGAGGGCCGAACGGCCGCTGACAAGCGGGCCGCCCGCCGGTAACGTCTCCGGCGACGCCACGCGGCCCCCGGCTCCGCCCCCGACTGGTTCCGTCGGTCCGCGTCGTCGCCGGCCGCCCGGCAGCCGATGCTCCCGCCGCACCGACCGGCTAGCGTGGACAGACCGTCGGTGTACATAGGAGGCGCGGTGGCCCACGTCGAACTCTCACTCTCGGACGTGTTCGCGCCCCCGGCGGGCTCCACCGAGCAGGAGTCCGACAACTTCGGGCAGTGGTCCGGCATGGTCTCCCGAGCCGCCGAGCCGTGCCTGCTGATCGACGCCGGCACCACGGTCGTGGCGATCTCCTCGTCCGGCTGCGCGCTGCTCTGCCTGGGCGCGCCGGGGGACGTGATCGGCCTGCCGCTGCTGGAGGGCGGCCTGCGCCTGGTGGACTTCACGGCCAGCCCGAGCGAGCTGACCGAGCAGGAGACCGACAAGATCCCGCCGCTGCTCGCGCTGCACTCCGGGCGACTCGCCCGGGGTCTGCTCCGCGTGCAGGGCCCCAACTCCGACGCCGGCCGCACGGTCGACGCGATCTCCACCCCGGTGCTCACCGACGGCGTGGTGGCCGGCTCGCTCACCTTCCTCTCCGCGGTCTGACCGGCACGCTTCCACCCGGGCCCGGCCTCCTCCTACGATGGGCTCGGCCCCCGCCGTACGACGACATCCCTCGATGCCGAGGACGCCCACCGTGCTCCGCACCCCCCACCCCGGTCGCCGGCACCGCCCACTGGCGCTGCTGGCGGTGCTCGCCCTCGCCGCCTGCGGCGCGCCGCCCGAGCTGCGCACGCCGCCCGCCGTCGCCACGCCCGCGCCGGTCCCGTCGACGTCCGCCACGCCCACCCCGAGCGCCACGACGGTGGCACCTGTCACACCGTCCGCGCCCGTGCTCTCCCCGTCCACGCCGGTGACGGCGACGCCGTGCCGGGGCCGGCCGTCCGGCGACCGGATCGTCGCGCTGCTGCGCGGGTCCGCCGGAGTGCTGCCCCGCGACGTCCGGGTCACAGTGGCCACCGGTCCGCTCTGCGCCGAAGGGTGGCAGTACACCGTGCTGGCGGTCGCCGGACACGAGGAGCTGCAGGTCGTCACCCGGGGCGGCAGCGGCACGCCGACGCTGGTGACGGCCGGGACGGACGTGTGCGGCGTCGAGGTGCGGACCCTCGCGCCGCCCGGCATCCGTACCCTGGCCTGCGACGGCACGCCGGGTGCGTAGGCTGGTCGGCATGCCGGGAACACCGCCGACCCGCTTCGTCTACCTGGGCCCCGAGGGCACCTTCGCCGAACAGGCCCTGCGAACGGTGCCCGCCGCCGAACGCGGGGAGCGCACACCGGCGCGCAGCGTCGGCGAGGCGCTCGACGCGGTACGCGCCGGCGACGCGGATGCGGCCCTGGTGCCGCTGGAGAACTCCATCGGCGGCGCCGTCGGCGTGACGCTCGACGAGCTGGCCGAGGGCGACCCGTTGGTGATCACCCGCGAGGTCGTCCTGCCGGTGGAGTTCGTGCTCGCCGCCCGGCCCGGCACCACGCTCGCCGACGTGCGCGGCGTGGCCGCCCACCCGCAGGCGTCCACCCAGTGCCGGGGCTGGCTGCGCGAGCACCTGCCCGACGCCACAGTTGTCGACGTGCTCTCCAACGGCGCCGCAGCGGCCGGCGCGGCGAGCGGCGAGTACGACGCCGCCATCTGCGCCCCGATCGGCGCGACCCGGCACCGGCTGGCGGTCCTCGCCGACAAGATCGCCGACCACCCGGACGCGGTGACCCGCTTCGCGCTGGTGTCCCGCCCCGGGCCGCCTCCGCCGCCGACCGGTGACGACCTCACCTCGCTGGCCGTCTACATCGCGCACGACCGGGTGGGCGCGCTGCTGGCGGTGCTCATGGAACTGGCGGTGCGGGGCGTGAACATGACCCGCATCGAGTCCCGCCCCACCGGTGAGGCGCTCGGCCGGTACGTGTTCTTCCTGGACTGTGCCGGGCACGTCGCCGACGTACGCCTCGGCGAGGCGTTGCAGGGGCTGCGCCGGGTCTGCGCCGACGTGCGGTTCCTGGGGTCGTACCCCCGGCACCGCTGGAACGCGGCGGCGGGTGACCGGTCGGCGGCGGCGTCCACCGGGCCCTCCGACCTCGACTACGCCGACGCGGCGGCGGCGTTCGGTCTCATGGCGCAGGCCCGGCACACCGGCAAGATCGTGCTGCGGCCCGGTGGGCACGAGGTGGCCGCCGTACCGCCGGGGGAGGTCCCGGTCCGGCCGGCCGCCACGTACCTGATCACCGGTGGTCTCGGCGCTCTCGGCCTGGAGACCGCCCGCTGGCTGGCCGGTCGCGGCGCGCGGCACCTGGCGCTGCTCGGCCGCAGCCGGCCCTCGGCGTACGCCGGGCAGGTCCTCGACGAGTTGCGCGGGCAGGGCGTCGAGGTCCAGGTCCGGCAGGCCGACATCGCCCGCCACGAGGACGTCACGGCGGTGCTGGCGGACCTCGACCGGACGATGCCGCCGCTGGCCGGCGTCGTGCACGCCGCCGGTGTGCTGGACGACGGGCTGATGCTGCAGCTCGACCGGGCCCGGTTCCGGGCCGTGGCCGCGCCCAAGGTGGACGGCGCCTGGCATCTGCACCGGGCCACCCTGGACCGGGACCTCGACTTCTTCGTCCTCTACTCCTCGGCCGCCGCGCTGCTCGGCTCACCGGGCCAGGCCAACTACGCCGCCGCGAACGCGTTCCTGGACACGCACGCGCAGCGGCGCCGGGCGCAGGGACGGGCCGCGCTGAGCGTCAACTGGGGGCCCGGGTCCGGGTCCGGCCGGGCGGCCCGCCCGGACCGTGGCGGCCAGCTCGCCGGGCAGGGCATCGTCGGCATCGACCCACGCGACGGCATCGAGGCGCTGGACCGGCTGGTGCGGACCCCGGCGGCGCAGGCGGCCGTCCTGCCGCTGGACCTCGACCGGCTCCGCACGGCCGCGGCCGGCGGGCTCGTGCCCGCGCTGCTGGCCGACCTGGTCGCGGTGGACACCCCGCGCACGGCCGAGGGCCGGGCGCGCTCCGGCGAGGTACGCCGGCGGCTGCTCACCGTCGAGCCGGGCCGCCGCCGGCGCGCCCTGCTCACCGGGCACGTCGCCGGTGAGGTGGCCCGGGTGCTCAAGGTGGACGCCGACCGGGTCGACGTCACCTCGCCGCTGGCGAACATGGGCTTCGACTCGCTGATGTCGCTGGAGCTGCGCAAGCGGCTGGAGACGTCGCTCGACGTCGAACTGTCCGCCACGCTCGCGTGGCGCTTCCCGACCATCGACGCGCTCGTACCGCACCTCGCCGAGCGGATGGACGTGGCGCTGGAGGCCGGGCCGGACGCCGACGTCTCCCCGGCGGGGACCGGCCCGGCGACCGCGCCCGGCGCGACACCGGCCGCCGGGACCGACGACCCGGCCACCGACCTGGAGCAGCTCTCCGACGACGACGTCGAGGCGCTCCTGCTGGCCAAGCTCAACCAGATCGAGGAAGGGCGTCAGGGATGACCACGACCGGGCAGCAGGCGCAGGCGCCGAACTCCACGCTCAAGCGCGCCTACCTGCAGATGGAGCGGATGCAGCGGCAGCTCGCCGAGTACGAGCGCGGCCGGACCGAGCCCGTCGCGGTCGTCGGCATGGGGCTGCGCTTCCCCGGCGGCGCGGTCGACGCGGAGAGCTTCTGGCGGATCCTGCGCGACGGCGTCGACGCGGTCGCGGAGATCCCGGCCGACCGCTGGCCGGTCGACGAGTTCTACGACGAGCAACCGCAGCAGCCCGGCAAGATGCGGACCCGCTGGGGCGGCTTCCTGGACCGCGTCGACCACTTCGACTACGAGTTCTTCGGCATCTCCCGGCGCGAGGCGCTGGCCATGGACCCGCAGCAGCGGCTCGCCCTGGAGGTGTCCTGGGAGGCGCTGGAGAACGCCGGGAAGGCGCCGACCGCGCTGGCCGGCAGCCGTACCGGGGTGTTCCTCGGCGTGTGCAGCAACGACTTCGCCACCGAGAACTTCCCCGGGCTGGAGGACATCACCGCCTACGCCAGCACCGGCACCGCGCACAGCGTGGTGACCGGGCGGATCTCGTACGTCTTCGACTTGCGCGGCCCGAGCGTGGCGGTGGACACCGCCTGCTCCTCCTCGCTGGTGTCGGTGCACATGGCGGTGCAGAGCCTGCGGTCCGGCGAGTGCGACCTGGCCCTCGGCGGCGGGGTGAACGTCGTCCTGTCGCCGCTGCCCAGCGTGGCCTTCTCCCAGTTCCCCGGCATGGTCGCCCCGGACGGCCGGTGCAAGACCTTCGACGCCCGCGCCAACGGCTACGTCCGCAGCGAGGGCTGCGGCATCGTCGTGCTCAAGCGTCTGACCGACGCGGTACGCGACGGCGACCAGGTGCTCGCGGTGATCCGCGGCGGCGCGGTCAACCAGGACGGTCGCAGCTCCGGGGTGACCGCCCCGAACGGGGTGGCGCAGCGCGACGTGCTGCGCCGGGCGCTCGCGGCTAGCGGCGTCGCCGCCGAGCAGGTCTCCTACATCGAGGCGCACGGCACCGGCACCACGCTCGGCGACCCGATCGAGGTCGAGGCGCTGGCCGAGGTGTACGGCCGGGAGGAGGGCGCACCGGTCTACCTGGGGTCGTCGAAGACGAACGTCGGCCACGCCGAGGCCGCCTCCGGCATCGTCGGGCTGATCAAGGTGGTGCTCGCCCTGCACAAGGGCGCGATCCCGCCGAACGTGCACTTCACCGAGCTGAATCCGCACATCTCCTTCGCCGGCACCACGTTCGCGGTGCCGACCGAGTTGAGCGATTGGCCGGCGGTCGCCGAGCGGCCGGTGGCCGGGGTGAGCAGCTTCGGGTTCAGCGGCACCAACGCCCACCTGATCGTGCAGGCCGCGCCCGAGCCGCCGGCCGTACCGTCGGAACCGGCGGTGGAGCGGCCCCGTTCGGTGCTGCCGCTGTCGGCCCGGACGCCGGACGGGCTGCTGGAGCTGGCCCGGCGCTACCAGCAGCGGCTGTCCGCCGACCCGGGCGCGGCGCTGGCCGACGTCTGCTTCTCGGCCGGCACCGGACGGGCCCACTTCCCGCACCGCCTGGCCGCCGTCGGCGCGTCCGCCCGGGAGGTCGCCGACCAGCTCGCCGACTTCGTCGACGGGCTGCCCGGCGACCTGCCGGTGGTGGGCGAGGCCGGCAGCGACGACGTGGTCTTCCTCTTCACCGGGCAGGGCCCGCAGCGCGTCGGCATGGCCCGCGCCCTCTATCAGACGCAGCCCACCTTCCGGCAGGCCGTCGACCGCTGCGACGAGATCCTGCGGCCGCTGCTGGACGTCCCGCTGCTGGACGTGATCTACCCGGCCGACCCGGACTCCGACCTGGTCTACCGCACGACCTACTCGCAGCCGGCGCTGTTCGCGGTGCAGTACGCCATGGCGCAGATGTGGCGCTCCTGGGGCGTCGAGCCGGTGGCGGTGCTCGGGCACAGCTTCGGCGAGTACGTGGCCGCCTGCGTGGCCGGCATGATGAGCCTGGAGGACGGGCTGCGGCTGGTCGTCGAACGCGGCCGGCTGATGTGGGAGCTGAACGGCAACGGCGCGATGGTGGCCGTCTTCGCCGCCGAGGCCGAGGTCGCCGAGGTGATCGCCGGGTACGCCGACCGGGTGTCCGTCGCCGCGGTCAACGGCCCCGGCACCACCTCCATCTCCGGTGAGCGGGAGGCGCTGGCGCGGATCTGCGCCGAGTTCGACAGGCGCGGGGTCAAGACCAAGCAGTTGCACATCACCACCTCGTCGCACTCGCCGCTGATCGAGCCGATCCTGCCGGGCCTGCGCGCGGCGGCCGACGCGGTGACGTTCACCCCGCCGCGCATCCCGCTCGTGGCG
The DNA here is from genome assembly GCF_018070405.1 of Micromonospora sp. D75. NCBI lineage: Bacteria > Bacillati > Actinomycetota > Actinomycetes > Micromonosporales > Micromonosporaceae > Micromonospora > Micromonospora sp. D75. The sequence continues at coordinate 269 of NZ_JAGPXV010000256.1, read as the reverse complement.
AACCTGACCGGTGAGCTGTGGCCGTGGGACAGCGCCCCGGACGCCGACTACTGGTGCCGGCACGCCCGCCAGCCGGTGCGCTTCGCGGCCAGCATCGACACGCTGCGCGAGCTGGGCTACCGCACCTTCGTCGAGATGGGACCCGCGCCGACGCTGCTCGGCATGATCAGCGACAACCTGCCGGCGGGGGAGGCCCTGCTGGCGCCGAGCCTGCGGCCCAAGCACGACGACTGGGCGGTGCTGCTGCACACCGTCGCCCGGCTCTACAC
>NZ_JAGPXV010000255.1:0-7863 GCF_018070405.1 Micromonospora sp. D75 | reverse complement strand
AGCGCCCGGATCCACCCGTCGCGCATCAGCCACTCCCCTTCGCCGTCGGCGGCCATGCTAGCCGCCCGGGCCGGGCGGCCCGGACGGAACCCGCTGCCCCGCGACGGGGATCACCGGGGCCGCCACGGGGTACAGAAAAGGGTCTGGCGGACCTTTCCTGACCCGCCACTCCGTGCGAGGTTGGGAAGAACCAACGGTGACAGGGTGGTGACCATGGGCGAGGACGTCGGCGTGCGTACCTTCAGCCGGGAGGACCGGGCCCGCTATCGCGAGAAGGTCCGGCGGTGCCTGGACGTGTTCGCCGAGATGCTGCGCGAGTCCCGGTTCGACGTGGAGCGGCCGATGACCGGCCTGGAGATCGAGCTGAACCTGGTCGACGACGACTTCGACCCGGCCATGCGCAACGCCGACGTGCTGGAGGCGATCGCCGACCCGGCGTTCCAGACCGAGTTGGGCCAGTTCAACGTCGAGATCAACGTCGAGCCGCGCCGGCTGGCCCGCACCGGCACCGCCGCGTTCGAGGAACACGTGCGGGCCAGCCTGAACGCCGCCGAGGAAAAGGCCCGCACGGTCGGCGCGCACATGGTGATGGTCGGCATCCTGCCGACGCTGCGCCCGGAGCACCTGACCGCCGAGACGCTGTCGGCCAATCCCCGGTACGCGCTGCTCAACGAGCAGATCTTCGCCGCCCGGGGCGAGGACCTGCCGATCGCGATCAGCGGGGTGGAGCGGCTGGCCACCACCGCCGACACGATCACCCCGGAGGCGGCCTGCACCAGCACCCAGTTCCACCTCCAGGTCAGCCCGGCGCAGTTCGCCGACTACTGGAACGCGTCCCAGGCGATCGCCGGCATCCAGGTGGCGCTCGGCGCGAACTCGCCGCTGTTCTTCGGCCGGGAGCTGTGGCGCGAGACCCGGGTGCCGCTGTTCCAGCAGGCCACCGACACCCGGGCGGAGGAGATCAAGGCCCAGGGCGTACGCCCGCGGGTGTGGTTCGGGGAACGCTGGATCACCTCCGTGTTCGACCTGTTCGAGGAGAACGTGCGCTACTTCCCGGCGCTGCTGCCGGTCTGCGACCCGGAGGACCCGGCCACCACGCTGCACAGCGGCGGCGTGCCGAAACTGGCCGAGCTGCGGCTACACAACGGCACCATCTACCGGTGGAACCGGCCGGTCTACGACGTGCTGAAGGGCCGCCCGCACCTGCGGGTGGAGAACCGGGTGCTGCCGGCCGGGCCGACGGTGCTGGACACCGTCGCCAACGGCGCGTTCTACTTCGGCCTGGTCCGGGCGCTCGCCGAGTCCGACCGTCCGCTGTGGTCGCAGATGTCGTTCAGCGCGGCCGAGGAGAACTTCAACGCCTGCGCCCGGCACGGCATCGACGCCCAGGTGTACTGGCCCGGCCTGGGCTACCTGCCGGTGACCGAGCTGGTGCTGCGCCGGCTGCTGCCGATGGCCCACCACGGGCTGGACCGGTGGGGCCTCGACCCCGCCGAGCGGGACCGGCTGCTCGGCATCGTCGAGCAGCGCTGCCTAACCAGCCGCAACGGCGCGACCTGGCAGGTGGAGACGCTGCACCGGCTGGAGTCGGCCGACCACCTGGACCGTCCGGCGGCGCTGCGCGAGGTGGTCCGCCACTACGTCGACCTGATGCACAGCAACCGGCCCGTGCACGAGTGGCCCATCCCCTGAGCCGGCCTCCCGTCAGCGCAACGCGGTCACTGTCGCCCGCGCCGCCTCGGCGACCAGGGTGTCGTCGGGCTTCGCGTCGCGGCTGCCGCGACTGGACATGACCGCCAGCACGATCGGCGCGGAGTCCGGCGGCCACACCACGGCGATGTCGTTGCGGGTGCCGTACCCGCCGGTGCCGGACTTGTCCGCCACCTGCCAGCCGGCCGGCACGCCGGCCCGGACCAGCCCGCTGCCGGTGGTGCTGGCCCGCATCCAGCCCAGCAGCAGGTCCCGGTCCGCGGGCGGCAGGGCCTCACCCAGCGTGTACGCCCGCAGCGAGCCGGCCAGCGCGCGGGGCGTGCTGGTGTCGCGCTCGTCGCCGGGCGTGGCCGCGTTCAGGTCCGGCTCGGTACGGGCGGGCCGGGTGACCGAGTCGCCCACCTCCCGGAGCGCCCGTGCGAAGCCGGCCGGGCCGCCGAGCGCGTCGAACAGCAGGTTGCCGGCGGTGTTGTCGCTGTACCGCACCGCCGCCTCGGCGGCGTCCCGCAGCGTCATTCCGGTCTCCACGTGCCGTTCGGTCACCGGTGAGTGCGCCACCAGGTCGGCGCGCCGGTAGCGGACCACCCGGTCCCGGTCGGCGTCGGACGTGGCGGCCAGCATCGCGCCGGCGGCGAGCGCCTTGCACGTCGAGGCGTACGCGAACCGCTCGTCGGCCCGGTGCGCGAGGGTGCGGCCGGTGCCGGTGTCGACGGCGTAGACGCCGATCCGGGCGCCGAAGCGCCGCTCCAGCGCCGCCAGCTCGGCCGGCGCGGGCACCGGCTCGGCGTTCGGCGTCGCCGACGTGGCGGGTGCGGTCGGGGCGCTGGTGGGCGGCGCGGCTTCGGGCCGGTCCTTTGTGCAGCCGGCCACCAGGGCCGTCGCCGTGAGCATCGCCGCCGTGAGCACCTGCCGTCGGATCATCCGTTTCCTCCCCCGTCATCCGGACCACGCCGTTCTCGGGTCATTGTCGCCGATCCCGGTCGGGCCGGTGGTCCGCCGCCTCGGCCGACGCGGTGGCCCGCATCCTCGGCCGGCGGGGTGGCTCGCAGCCTCGGCGGCGGGGCAGGTCAGCTCCCCGCGACGGCGGCGAACGTGAGCGCGCCCGCCGCGGCCAGCGGCAGCGCCACCGCGGCGGCCAGCAGCCGCACCCGGGCGGACCGGCCGATCAGCACCACCAGCAGCGCGGCGAGCCCGAGGTCGATCGCCACGTTCCACCATGCGCCGGGATAGCCGGACCGCGACTTCAGCGCGAACCGCAGCGCCTCCTCCACGAACACGGCCACCGGCAGCGCGGTCCCCACGACGCGCCGCCATCCCTCGGTCCGCGCCCAGATGCCGGCGACGCCGAACACCACGCCCGCCACCACGCCGAACGCCATCCAGACGAACGAGGTGAGCGCCCAGATCACGGCGAGGTCGTCGCCCTGGAGCAGCGTCGCCGCCAGGTAGTAGCTGGGCACCGCGACGATCAGCAGGACGCTGGCGGCCACGGCGGCACGCACCGCGCCCGACCGGATCCACCAGCCCAGCGCGAACGCGGCCACCGCCCAGGTGGCTGTGGAGTTGCCCAGTTCGGCGAACGGGAACGGCACCCACTTGATCCAGACGAAGTCCAGGAAGCCGAGCAGGAAACCGGCGACGGGAACGACAAGCGCGACGGCGCGACGCGAGGGTGGCATGCGCGGAATCTTACATACTCGGTATGCTCGACCCCGTCGAGAGGGCTGCCCTACGAGGCGAGGCGCCGCTCGGACGGCGCGAGACGCGCCACCTCGTCGGAGTGGTTGATCTCCGACCAGACCGCATCCAGGGAGAGGCCGAGGACGTCGGCGATGGCGGCGATGGTGGGAAACGCCGGGGTGGCCACCCGGCCGGACTCGATCTTGCGGAGCGTCTCCGGAGAGACACCCGCGTCGAGCGCGGTGAGCAGCATGGATCGCTCACCCCGGGCGCGGCGCAGGAGCGCGCCGAGGCGCTGCCCGCGCTCGACCTCGGCGGGAGTGAGGGGCAACCGGACCATGCCGAGATTCTAATACCGGGATAACATGACCGGGATACTTATTGGTCGCGTGAGGAAGGCGCCCGCATGATCGAGATCCTGAGCCCCACCGACGTACGGCGGGCGCGGGACACCGGCGCCCTGGTCGCCCACATCCTGCAGACCCTCCGGAGCAGCACCACCGTCGGCACGAACCTGCTCGACATCGACAGGCAGGCCCAGCGCATGATCGTCGAGGCCGGGGCGCAGTCCTGCTACGTCGACTACGAGCCGTCCTTCGGGCGCGGGCCGTTCGGCCACTACATCTGCACGTCGGTGAACGACGCGGTGCTGCACGGCCTGCCGCACGACTACACGCTCGCCGACGGCGACCTGCTGAGCCTCGACCTGGCCGTCAGCCTCGGCGGAGTGGTGGCCGACTCCGCGATCAGCTTCCTCGTCGGTGACGCCCGGCCCGCGGAGAGCGTCGCGCTCATCGACGCGACCGAGCGGGCGTTGCAGGCCGGGATCGCCGCCGCCGGTCCCGGCGCCCGGATCGGCGACCTCTCGCACGCCATCGGATCGGTCCTCACCGCGGCCGGTTACACGGTCAACACCGAGTTCGGCGGGCACGGCGTCGGGTCGACGATGCACCAGGACCCGCACGTGTCGAACACCGGCCGCCCCGGACGCGGGTACAAACTGCGCCCCGGGCTGCTGCTGGCGCTGGAGCCGTGGGTGATGGCGGACACCGCCACGCTCGTCACCGACGCCGATGGGTGGACGCTGCGCAGCGCGACCGGCTGCCGCACCGCGCACAGCGAGCACACCATCGCCATCACCGACGACGGCGCGGAGATCCTGACGCTGCCGAAGCCGTGACCCGGGCACCCGCCGTGGTCACACGGGCGTGCAGCGCTCCCGCAGCGTGGGGACACCGGGCCCGGTGAGGTCGTCGCAGTACGCGGCCCGCCCGGCCATCGCCATCGTCAGCGCCAGCGTGGTGCCGCTGACCAGCGGGCCCTCGCCGGCGGTGAACGGCCCGTCGGTCGCCTCCACCCGCAGGCCGTCGATCGCGCTGCGCCCGGCCACCGTGAAGTCCCGCCCGGCGTAGAACCGGGCGACCGGCGTCACCGCCTCGACCGGGGGCGTCCGGGCCAGGCCGAGCGGCCGCCGGATGTCCTGGGCGTGCACGACCACCTCACCTAGCCACGCCTCGGTCGGGCCGAACGTCGACGTGGTGCTGCCGATGATCCGCCGGAACCGGTCGAGCGTCTCCCCCGGGTCGGCGCCCCGGTGCTCGGCCAGCCGGCGGTCGTTGTGCAGGTCGAAGTCGAACCGGGCGCCGAGCACGCTGGCGACCCAGCGGGCCCGGCCGACGCTCGCCGCCGCGGTCATGTGCGCGAGTGTCTCCTCAACGGTCCACCGGCCGCACAGCGAGCGCCGCGCCCACTGCGCCGCGTCGATTCCGGCGAGGTCGTCGGCCAGGGCGGCGCGCTCGGCGTGCGCGAGCGCCCACAGCTCACGGCGGGTCAGCGTGTCGGACATGAAACCTCCAGGGGCCGGGTCGTCGGAGGTAGGACCGCGCTGCCTGGACGAACTCACCGCTCCCACCCCGCCGATCTTGGAGTTGTGGTGGTTCGCAAACCGGGCATGGGCGACCTTCGAGGCGCCACAACTCCAAGATCGGCGTTGAGGGCGGGCGGGCTGCACGTTTGCTGCACGTCCGCTGAACGCTCGCCGGTGACGCTTCTCGCACACATCCACCGCAAGGGAGAAGCGTCATGTCACACAGGTTCCTCTTCACCCCGCGTACCGTCGCTTCGGCGATCGGGGCGCTCGTCCTGGCCGCCGCGGGCCTGGCCGGCGGCGCCACCCCGGCGTCCGCGGCCTACATCGTCCCCCCCGACTGCGGCCCCTACTCCGGGGCGCCGGTGCCGGCCGGATACACCCTGAGGTTCGCCATCGCGGCCTACGTCAGCAACAACGCCAACGGTCCGGAGTTCATCGTCGGCACTAACCTTCGCGACGTGATCGTCGGAAGCGTCTACGACGACGTCATCTGCGGCCTCCCCGGCAACGACGACATCCAGGCCAACAGTGGCGACGACATCGTCTACGGCGGGCTGAACGGCGACGACATCTGGGGCGACCTGGGCAACGACAACCTCCACGGCGACGGCGGCGCCGACACCATCCACGGTGACCGCTTCATCGGACCCAGCGCCCTGGACGGCAACGACCGCGTGGACGGCGGCAGCAACGACGACCACCTCTTCGGCGACAAGGGCGCGGACACCCTGGTCGGCGGTCCCGGCTTCGACGACGGCGACGGAGGCCCGGACGTCGTGTTCGACGACTGCCGTACCAGCGTGGAAATCGTGGTCAACTGCCCGTGATCCAGTCGGCACGGCGGTCCGCGGGGCTCGGACAACGGGGCCCGCGGACCGCGCGCTGCCGCCTGTCGGATCGTCGTCACGCCCGGTCCGACCACCACCGCACGCGGCTACCGTGACACTCCGTGGCGGTGGAGTTCCGGGTGCTCGGCGACCTGGACGTCCGGATCGACGGCCGGGCGGTCCGGGTCGGTCACGCCCGTCAGCAGTGCGTCCTCGCCGCTCTACTGGTCGAGCCCAACCGGGTCGTCGCGACCGGGCAGCTGATCAGCCGGGTCTGGGGCGACGAGGTGCCGGACGGGGCCGCCGCCACGCTGCGTGGCTACCTGTCGCGGCTGCGGCACGCGCTGGCCGGCACGGACGACGTCCGCATCGTCCGGCGTCATCCCGGCTATCTGCTCGCCGTCGACCCGGACCGTGTCGACCTGCACCGCTTCCGCGCGCTGACCGAGCAGGCCCGGAGCACCGGGGACGACGCGACGGCGATCGGCTGCCTGGAGCGGGCGCTGGGGCTGTGGCGCGGTGACGCGTTCGACGGCCTGACCACGCCGTGGCTGGCGGCGTACCGGCAGACCCTGGACCGGCAGCGGCTCGCGGCCGCGCTGGACCGCAACGACATCGCGCTGCGCCGCGGCGGGCATGTCCGTCTCCTTCCCGACGTCCTGGATCTGAGCGGCCGGTATCCGTGGGACGAGCGCCTGGCGGCGCAGGCGATGCTCGCGTTGTACCGGTGCGGGCGGCAGGCCGACGCGCTGGAGCACTTCCACCGGCTGCGCCGGAGGCTGGCCGCCGAGATCGGCGCCGACCCCAGCCCGCCGCTGGCGCAGCTCTACCAGCAGATCCTCACCGCCGACGCGGCGATCGCGCCGCCGGACCTGCCAGGCAGCGGAGAGCCGAGCGCGACGGCCACCGGCGCGGCCCGGGATGCGGGCGCCGTGCCCCGGCAGCTGCCCGCGTCACCAGGGGTCTTCGCCGGCCGGACCGCCCAGCTCGCGCGCCTCGACGAACAACTCGCCGACGCGGGCCACCCGGAGGGCGCCGGGTCACCGGTGGTGATCTCGTCCATCGGCGGCGGCGGTGGAGTCGGCAAGACCTGGCTGGCGCTGCGCTGGGCGCACGCCAACGCCGGCCGTTTCCCCGACGGGCAGCTCTACGTCAACCTGCGCGGCTTCGACCCGACAGCGGACCCGGTGACGTGGCCGGTCGCGGTACGCGGCTTCCTCGAGGCGCTCGGCGTCGAACCGGCACGCGTACCGGCCGATCCGGAGGCCCAGGCGTCGCTGTACCGCACGCTCGTCGCCGGACGCCGGCTGCTGGTGGTCCTCGACGACGCCCGCGACGCCGCCACAGTGGTCCCGCTGCTGCCCGGCACCCCCACCAGCGCGGTCCTGGTGACCAGCCGACGGCAACTGGCCGGCCTCGTCACCACCCACGGCGCGCGGCCGCTGCCGCTGGACGTGCTGCCCGACGACGAGGCCCGCGAGCTGATCGTCCGGCAGGTGGGCGCCGCGCGGGTGGCCGGGCAGCCGGACGCCGTCGCGGACATCCTGCGGTTCTGCGGGGGCCTGCCGCTGGCTCTCGGGATCGTGGCGGCCCGTGCCGCGCTCAACCCGGAACTTGCCCTGTCGTCAGTCGCGGCCGAGCTGACCTCAGCGGTCAGCCCGCTGGACGCGCTGACCGGCGACGAGGTGACGACGAACCTGCGGGTGGTGCTGTCCCGCTCGCTGGCGGCGCTCACGCCGGAGGCAGCGGAGGTGTTCACGCTGCTCGGCCTCGCCC
>NZ_JAGPXV010000254.1:0-7874 GCF_018070405.1 Micromonospora sp. D75 | reverse complement strand
GCTCCCGGATCAGCCACTCCCGCTGCGCCCTGCCGAGCAGCCCCCGGTTGCGGTCGGCGTACGTGTTGCCGTCGTTCGGGTCCTTGTAGGTGCGCATGTCCAGCACGAACACGTCCAGCAGCGGCCCGTACGACAGCTTGCGGTACATCGGCCCGCCGGCCGGCACCGGCAGCCACTCGTGGAACGCCTGCCGGGCCCGGGCGGCGAGCACGTCCACCCGCTTCTCGCCGTACCGCTCGTCGGTCAGGATCTCCCCCGGGTACCAGTTGTTCACCACCTCGTGGTCGTCCCACTGGTTGATCTGCGGCACCTCGGCGGCGAACGCCCGCAGGTGCTCGTCGAGCAGGTTGTACGCGAACTGCCCCCGGTACTCGGCGAGTGTCTCGGCCACCTTGCTCTTCTCCGGCGTCACCAGGTTGCGCCAGGTGCGCCCGTCCGGCAGCACCACGCTCTCGGTCAGCGGGCCGTCGGCGTACACGGTGTCGCCGCTGCACAGGAAGAAGTCCGGGCGGCGCTCCCGCATGGCCCGGAAGATCGCCAGCCCGTCGAAGTCGGGGCTGATCCCCCAGCCCTGCCCGATGATGTCGCCGGTCCACACGAACCGCACGTCACGCCGCTGCTGCCGCCCGGGGGCGGTGGCGAACGAGCCGGTCAGCGGCTCGCTGCACAGGCCGTGCCGGTCCAGGCTCTCCACCCGTACCCGGTAGTGCAGCCGCTGGCCCGCGGGCAGGCCGCGCAGGCGGACCTTGCCGGTGAGGTCGCCGGTGGGGTCGACCACCGGGCCGCGCACCAGGCGGGCGCCGCGCAGGTCCGGCCGGCGGCTCACCTCGACCAGCATCCGGCCGGGCCGGTCTGCGCGGGTCCAGACCAGCGCCGAGTCGGCGGTCACGTCGCCGCTCTGCACGCCGTGGGTGAGCAGCGGCCGGCCGCCGGGCCGCAGGCCGGGTGCGGCGGGCGCGCCGGGCGCGCCGAGCAGCGCGCCGCCGGCGATTCCGGCGCCGGCGACCAGGCCGGCGCGGAGCAGGGTACGTCGATCGATGTGCGTCATGGGTTCTCCCGGTCTCGGCAGTGTCGCCAGCCCGGTCTACCGGCCGCAGGTGGCCGGGAACTCCGGTCGAGGTGACCGGAACGTCAACGACTGTTGTCGGCCCGGCCATGACCACCGTCACACCGCAGGCGCGTCACGCCGCGCCCGCCGTGCCCCGTCCTCTGCGCGTACCCCAACCAACGAGGAGGCGGCGATGAGCCGGATGGACATGGCGGCGGTGGCGCCGGAGGCGTACCAGGCCGTGCTGGGCCTGGAGAAGTACGTCCGGACGAACGTGGACCACACCGTGCTGGAGCTGGTGAAGCTGCGGGCGTCGATGCTCAACGGCTGTGCGTTCTGCGTGGACATGCACAGCCGGGAGGCGCTGGGGGCCGGGGGGGACAGCCGCCGGCTGTTCGCGGTCGCGGCGTGGCGGGAGGCGCCGTTCTTCGACGAGCGGGAGCGGGCCGCGCTGGCCCTCACCGACGCGGTGACCCGGCTCGGCGAGCACGGCGTGCCGGACGACGTCTGGGACGGCGCGGCGAAGGTGTGGTCGGAGAAGGAACTGGCCGACCTGGTGGTGGCGATCGCCACCATCAACGTGTGGAACCGGGTCGCGGTGACCTGCCGGACGCAGCCGCCGGCGCAGGTCTGATCGCTGACACACGACGGCCCCGGTCCCGCCAGGAGCGGGCCGGAGCCGTCGGCGCGTCGGTCAGGCCAGCTCGGGGAACCAGAGCGCGATCTCGCGCTTGGCGCTGTCCGCCGAGTCGGAGGCGTGCACCAGGTTCTCCCGGTTCGACAGCGACAGGTCGCCCCGGATCGTGCCGGCGGCGGCCTTGCGGCCGTCGGTGCTGCCGATCATGGCGCGCACCACCTCGATCACCTGGTCGCCGGAGAGCACCAGCGCCACCAGCGGGCCGCTGGTCATGAACGTCTTCAGCGGCGGGTAGAAGGGCTTGTCGACGTGCTCGGCGTAGTGCTGGTCGGCGAAGTCGCCGTCCATGGTCCGGCTCACCATCGCGTCGATCCGCAGGCCCTTGCGCTCGAAACGGGACAGGATCTCGCCCACCAGACCGCGGCGCACCGCGTCGGGCTTGATCAGTACGAGCGTCCGCTCGTCCGGGCTGCTGCTGGACACGCTGGTTTCCTCCTGCGCACTCAAACGGGGTCGGCTGGGTACGGTCAGCGTAGCGACCCGGTCCCGGCGCCGGCGCGGCGGCTGCGTCTTCCCTGGCCCGCCGTGGCGGCCTAGCCTGGCCCTGGAACCCCTGGGAGGTCCACTGTGGCGAATGGCGGGAACCGCACGATCGCGCCGGTACGCAAACTGATCGGCACGGTGCTGGGCACCGTCGCCACCTTCGTGACGGTGTTCGGGCTGGGCATGACCAGCTGGGCCATCGTGGCGCTCGGCGTCGCGCTGCTGGTGCTGGCGATCGCGCTGGCCACGGTACGCGGCGGCGGTCGCACCTGGGTGATCGGGCTGGGGCACGTGCACAGCGCCTCCGAACCACCCACCCAGTACGCGTTCGGCCGCTGCGAGCTGCAACTGGTGATCGACGCGCCCGGATTGCCGCCCCGGTCCAAGAAGATCATCGAGCCTCGGGTGCCGGTCGCCAAGTGGCCCTCACTCGGCCAGGCGCTGCCGGTCCGGGTGGCGCTGGACGACCAGCGGCACGTGCGCGTCCTCTGGGACGAGGTGCCCACCCACGCGGAGACCGCCGCCGCGGTGGCCGACCTGCCGCCCGAGTACGACACCCCGGACCCGCTGGACGAGCCGCTGATCGCGCAGGAGGCGCCGCCGTGGGCCGGGCGCGCGCCCGAGGACGACTTCCGCGACGACTACCCGCCCGCGCCGGAGGAGTACCTGGACGGCGTGCCGCCCCGGGCCGAGGAGCGCGAGCCGGTGGTGCTGCACCAGAGCCCCAGCGGCCGGATGGTGCTGGAGGGGCAGCTCGTCGAACCGGCAGCCGCCGGCCCGCTCCCCCGCCGCGCCCCGGCGCCCCGCGTCCCGGCCGAGGAGCCGATCGGCGCCCCGGCACCCGACAGCACGCGCGCCGAGGCGGCCGACACCATTCCCGTCGAGACCGTGCCCGACCCGATCGACGTGCCGCTGGACGACCCGGCGGACGCGCCCCGGCGCTCCGACACCCCGCCCACCGCCGAGGAACTGGACGAGGCCATCTTCGGCCCGTCCGCCTCGTCCGGCCCGGGGGACGCGGCCGAGCCGGACGGGCTGGGCAGCCCGATCAGCGGCGTCGGCATCACCCTGCTCGTCACCGACCTGGACCGGTCCCTCGACTTCTACCGCGAACTCGGCTTCGACGAGCTGGACCGGGGCGAGGGCAACGCCGTGCTCGCCTCCGGGCCGACCCGGCTGGTGCTGCGCCGGGTCACCGGCGCCGCCCCGATCAGCCGCCGGCTGGTGCACGTCAACCTCGAGGTGGACGACATCCAGGGCGCGTACGAGCGGCTGCGCGAATCGGGCGTCCGGTTCACGTACGCGCCGCGCGTGGTCAACCGGGGCACCAAGCTGGAGGTGTGGGCGGCGGCCTTCCGCGACCCCGACGGTCACGGCGTCGCCCTGACCCAGTGGCGCACCCTCGCCGAGGTGTAAGGAAGGGCCCCTTCTTAACGCCTCAGGTAGAGGAAGGGGCCCTTCTTAACACAACACCGCGCGGCACCGCGCCGCGCGCGACGGCGCTCAGCCGAGGATGACCCGCCGCACGTGCAGCGCGTACGCCCACACCAGCGCGAACATCACCCCGAGCGCGAACAGCGACCAGTGCAGCAGCCCGGAGAGCAGCAGCAGACCCTGAAGCACGGTGCCGGCGTGCCACGCCCACGGTCGGCGCATCAGGCCGGCCAGCACCACGCAGGCGACCGCCAGCGCCACGATCGCGCCGATCGCCGCGCCGCTCAGGTCACCGCCGACCACCCGGATCGGCTGGATGGCCAGCAGCAGCACCAGCGCCTCCAGCGCCATCGTGCCGGCGCCCAGTCCACGTACCGCCTTGTCCGGGTTCCGGAGCCCGGACCGCCGCTCGCCGCCCGCCTGCTCCGGACCGGCCTGGTCCGCGTCCGGGCCATGCTGCGGGCCGGTCATCGCTTGAGCAGCCGGCGGGCGTCGGCCACTGTCACCACCGATCCGGTGACCAGCACGCCCACCCCGGCCAGCTCACCCGGCACGTCGGACTCGGCCTCCGCCACCGCCGCCTCGATCGCGTCGGGCATCTCCCGGGTCACCTGCACCCGCTCCGGCCCGAAGATCTCCCGCGCCAGCGCGGCCAGCTCGTCCACCGGCATCGCCCGGGGCGAGCTGTTCTCCGCCACCACGATCGAGTCGAGCACCGGTTCGAGCAGTTCCAGCAGGCTCGCCGCGTCCTTGTCGCCGAGCACCGCCAGCACGCCGACCAGCTTGCTGAACGCGAACTCCTCCTGCAGCGCGGCCACCGTGGCGGCCATGCCGTGCGGGTTGTGCGCGCCGTCGAGCAGCACCGTCGGTGCGGTCCGTACCCGCTCCAGCCGGCCCGGCGAGCTGGTCGCGGCGAAGCCCTCCCGGACCGCCTCGATGTCGAGCTGCCGCCGGGTCCCGGCGCCGAGGAACGCCTCCACCGCGGCCAGCGCCACCGCCGCGTTCTGCGCCTGGTGCGCGCCGTGCAGCGGGATGAAGATCTCCTCGTACACGCCGCCCAGGCCCTGGATGGTCAGCACCTGGCCGCCGACGGCGACCGCGCGGCGCAGCACGCCGAACTCGGCGCCCTCCCGGGCGACGGTGGCGTTGACCTCGGCGCAGCGTTCCAGGATCGGGCGGGCCGCCTCCTCCTCCTGCGCCGCCGCGATCACCGTGGCGCCGGGGTGGATGATGCCGGCCTTGTGCAGCGCGATGTCCTCGATCGTGTCGCCGAGCCACTCGGTGTGGTCCAGCCCGATCGGGGTGATCACGGCGACGCCGGCCTGGATGACGTTCGTCGCGTCCTCCGCGCCGCCGAGCCCGACCTCCACCACGGCCACGTCGACCGGGGCGTCGGCGAACGTGGCGAACGCCAGCGCCGTGGTCATGTCGAAGTACGTCAGCGGCTCCGCGAACCGCTGGTCGACGAGTTCGGCCAGCGGCGCGATCTCGCGGTACGTGGACACGAACCGGTCCTCGCTCACCGGCTCGCCGTCCAGGCTGATCCGCTCCCGGACGGTCTCCAGGTGCGGGCTGGTGTAGCGGCCGGTGTGCAGCCCGAACGCCCGCAGCAGCGAGTCGATCATCCGGGCCGTCGAGGTCTTGCCGTTGGTGCCGGTCAGATGAATCGACGGGTACGCCCGCTGCGGGCTGCCCAGCAGGTCGAGCAGGGTTTCGATCTTCTCCAGCTCGAAGTGCATCCGGGTGAAGCCGCGCGCGTTGAGCGCGGCCTCCACCTCGGCGAACGCGCTGCGGTCGGTGCGGTCGGTGCGGTCGCTCACGAGGGCAGCGCCTCCAGGGCGGCGTCGATCCGGACCAGGTCCGCCTCGGCCACCGCCAGCCGTTCGCGGATCTTCGCCACCACCGGCTCGGGCGCCTTGCCGACGAACGCCGGATTGTCCAGCTTCGCCCGCGCCTGGGTGGCCTCCTTCTCGGCCGCCGCCCGGTCCTTGGTGAGCCGGGCGCGCTCGGCGGCCACGTCGATCGAGCCGCGGGTGTCCAGCGCGACGCTGACCGCGCCGGGCATGGCCAGCGTGGCGCTGGCCTGGAAGTCGTCGCCGGGCGCGTCGAGCCGGGCCAGCGAGCGCACCAGCGGCTCGTGCGCCGCGATGCCCGCGCCGGTCAGGCCGTCGAGCCGCGCGGCGACCCGCTGGGTCGGCCGCAGCCCCTGGTCCGACCGGAACCGCCGGACCTCGGTCACCACCCGCTGGAGGGTGGCGACTTCGCCTTCCGCGGCGTCGTCGACGAGGGTACGGTCGGCGACCGGCCAGGACGCCGTCAGCACGGTCTCGCCGCCGCTCAGCGCGGACCACAGCTCGTCGGTGACGAACGGGATGACCGGGTGCAGCAGCCGCAGGAGCTGGTCCAGCACGTGCCCGAGCACCCGCCGGGTGGCGTCGGCAGCCGGCCCGCCCTCGGCCAGCACCGGCTTGCTCAGCTCCACGTACCAGTCGCAGACGTCGTCCCACGCGAAGTGGTAGAGCAGGTCGCAGACCTTCGCGAACTCGTACGCCTCGAACTGCTCGTCGACCTCGGCGGTGACGTGCGCCAGCCGGGACAGGATCCACCTGTCGACGGTGGAGAGCTCGGCGGCGTCCGGCAGCGGGCCGCCGGTGTGCGCGCCGTTGAGCAGCGCGAACCGGGTGGCGTTCCAGAGCTTGTTGCAGAAGTTGCGGGAGCCCTGGCACCACTCCTCGCTGACCGGCACGTCCTGACCGGGGTTCGCGCCCCGGGCCAGCGTGAACCGGGTGGCGTCGGCACCGAACCGGTCGATCCAGTCCAGCGGGTCCACCACGTTGCCGAACGACTTCGACATCTTCTTGCCGTGCTCGTCGCGGACCATGCCGTGCAGCGCCACCACGTCGAACGGCTGCACGCCGTCCATCGCGTACAGGCCGAACATCATCATCCGGGCGACCCAGAAGAACAGGATGTCGTAGCCGGTGACCAGCACGCTGGTCGGGTAGAACTTCGCCAGGTCCGGGGTGCGCTCGGGCCAGCCGAGCGTGGAGAACGGCCACAGGCCGCTGGAGAACCAGGTGTCCAGCACGTCCTCGTCCTGCCGCCAGCCCTCGCCGGACGGCGGTTCCTCGTCCGGGCCGACGCAGACGATCTCGCCGTCCGGGCCGTACCAGACGGGGATGCGGTGACCCCACCACAGCTGGCGGGAGATGCACCAGTCGTGCATGTTGTCGACCCAGGCGAAGTAGCGCTTGGCCAGCTCGGCCGGCTCGATCGCCACCCGGCCGTCGCGCACCGCGTCGCCGGCGGCCTTCGCGAGCGGCCCGGTGTTGACGAACCACTGCAGCGACAGCCGCGGCTCGACAGTCGTCTTGCAGCGCGAGCAGTGCCCCACCGCGTGCAGGTACGGCCGCTTCTCGGCCACGATCCGGCCCTGCTCACGCAGCGCCGCGACGATCGCCGGACGGGCCTCGTACCGGTCCAGGCCCTCGAACGGGCCGGGCGCGGTGATGATCCCGCGCTCGTCCATGATTGTGAGCGAGGGCAGGTCGTGCCGCTGGCCGATCTCGAAGTCGTTCGGGTCGTGCGCCGGGGTCACCTTGACCATGCCGGTGCCGAAGCTCGGGTCGACGTGCTCGTCGGCGACGATCGGGATCCGCCGGTCGGTGAGCGGAAGCTCCACCTCGGTGCCGATCAGGTGCCGGTACCGCTCGTCGTCCGGGTGCACCGCCACCGCGGTGTCGCCGAGCATCGTCTCGGCACGGGTGGTGGCCACCACCACCTCGTCGCCGTAGCGGATCGAGACCAGCTCGCCCTCGTCGTCGGTGTGCTCCACCTCGATGTCGGACAGCGCGGTAAGGCAACGCGGGCACCAGTTGATGATCCGGTTGGCCCGGTAGATGAGCCCGTCGTCGAAGAGCTTCTTGAACATGGTCTGCACGGCCCGGGACAGGCCCTCGTCCATGGTGAAACGCTCGCGGTCCCAGTCGACGGCGTCGCCGAGCCGGCGCATCTGGCCCAGGATCGCGCCGCCGGACTCGGCCTTCCACTGCCAGACCCGCTCGACGAACTTCTCCCGGCCGAGGTCGTGGCGGGACAGCCCCTCACCGGCGAGCTGCCGCTCGACCAGGTTCTGGGTGGCGATGCCGGCGTGGTCCATGCCCGGCAGCCAGAGCGCCTCGTACCCCTGCATCTTCTTGCGCCGGGTGAGCG
>NZ_JAGPXV010000253.1:0-7911 GCF_018070405.1 Micromonospora sp. D75 | reverse complement strand
GGTCAGCGAGGTGATCGACGCGCCGGCCACAGTGACCGCACGGGCCGCGGCCACGCTCACCGCGCCCGCCGACGGCACGCTCGCCAGCCTGCGGGTCGCCCCCGGCGCGCGGGTCAGCCGCGGGCAGGTGCTCGCGGTGATCGACTCGCCGTCGGCCCGGGAGCGCCTGGCGCAGGCCCGGGAGGCGCTGCGCGCGGCGAAGCGGGCCAGCCGGGGCACCGGCACCGGTGACCTGGGCGGCAGCCGGCGGGGCACCGACCGGGCCGCCGACGAGGCGTTCGCCGCCGCCCGCGCCGCCGCCGGCAAGGTCGGCGACCCGCAGGTACGCGCCGCGCTGCTGCTCCAGGTCTCCTCGGCGCAGCGGCAGTACGAGTCGGCCGCCCGCGCCGCCGACCGGGCCGTCGCCCAGGTGCAGCGCGGGGTCGCCGGGCTGAACAGCGCCGTCGGCGCGCTGTCGGCCGCGCAGCGACTCCAGGCCCAGCAGGCGTACGACCTGGCGAAGGCGACAGTGGACGCGTTGACGCTGCGCGCGCCGATCTCCGGTGTGGTGCAGCCGGGCGGCACCCGGGCGGCGCCGGCCGACCTGGCCGGGCTGCTCGGTGCGGCCGGTGGCGCTGCGGTGCCCGGTCTCGACCCGTCGGCGTTCGGCGCGGGCGGGCAGGGCGGACCGCCGCCCGGCGTGGACGACGCGATCCCGGCCGGTGGCCGGGTCACCGCCGGCACGCCGGTGCTCACTGTGGTGGACACCGGCCGGCTCGGCCTGCTCGCCGAGGTGGACGAGACGGACGTGCTGTTGGTGCGGGCGGGGGTGCCCGCCTCGGTCGAGTTGGACGCGGTGACCGGCGCGACGTACGACGCCACTGTGCGGTCGGTGGACGTGCTGCCGACCAGTTCGGCGCGGGGTGGCGTCACCTACCGGGTCCGGCTCGACCTCGGTGCCGGACGGATGGGTGAGGCCGAGGCCGCCCCGGCGCCCCGCCCCGGCATGAACGCGGTGGTACGCCTGCGGGTGCGCGAGGCAGCCGACGCGGTGGCGGTGCCGGCGTCGGCGGTCTTCTCCGCCGACGGGCGGGACGCGGTCTGGGTGCTGCGGAACGGTCGCGCCGACCGGGTGCCGGTGACGGTGGGCGTGCAGGGGCAGGACCTGGTGCAGATCGTCGACGGCGTACGGGCCGGCGACCGGGTGGTGGTACGTGGCGCCGACCAGGTCCGCGACGGCCAGGAACTCCCGTGACCGAACCGGCGATCGAGGCGGTCGACGTCTGGCGCACGTACGAGTTGGACGGCGTCTCGGTGTCCGCGCTGCGCGGCGTGTCGCTCACCATCGACCAGGGCGAGTACGTGGCGGTGATCGGCCCGTCCGGCTCGGGCAAGTCGACGCTGATGCACCTGCTCGGTGGGCTGGACCGGCCCAGCGGCGGCCGGCTGGTGATCGGCGGCCGGGACGTCACCACGCTCACCGCCCCGGAGCTGGCGACGCTGCGCAACGAGACGATCGGCTTCGTGTTCCAGGCGTTCCATCTGCTGGCTCGTACGTCGGCGGTGGACAACGTGGCGCTGCCGCTGGTCTACCGGGGCGTCGGGGCGCGGCAGCGGCGGGAGCGGGCGGCGGCGATGCTGGGCCGGGTCGGGCTCGGCCACCGGCTGCACCACCGGCCCAACCAGCTCTCCGGCGGCGAGCAGCAGCGGGTGGCGATCGCCCGCGCGCTGGTCACCGAACCGGCGGTGCTGCTCGCCGACGAGCCGACCGGCAATCTGGACAGTGCCACCGGCGAGGCGGTGCTGGAGCTGCTGGAACAGCTGAACGCCGAGTCCGGGGTGGCGCTGGTGATGGTGACCCACGACCAGGAGGTGGCCGCCCGGGCACGCCGGCGGATCGCGGTGCGGGACGGCCTGATCCGCTCGGACAGCGCTCATGATCGACCGCCGTCGGACGGCTCCGGCGTACCTGCGACACTGGACCCCGCTCCCAGCGCGGAGCCCCGGTCCGTGTCCGGAAGCGGCCCGGGGCACCCGCCCGGTGGCTCCGGTGGCGCCGCCGGTGCCACCGGGCGCCTTCCGCGGCCCGGGGAGCGCCTTCCGCGGGCCGGCGGGAACGCGGGATGAGGCTGGCCGAGGCGTGGCGGGTGGCGTGGGACGCGCTTCGCGCCAACCGGCTGCGCAGCGTGCTGACCATGCTCGGGGTGATCATCGGGGTGGCCTCGGTGGTGATCCTGGTGGCCATCGGCACCGGCACCAAACAGCAGGTCGAGCAGCAGGTCGAGGGGCTCGGCTCGAACCTGCTGCTGGTGGTGCCGGGCCGGATCGAGGTGGGCAACGCGCCGGTGGTCTCGCCGCTGGACCTCAGCGACGCCGACGCCGTCTCCCGGGTGGTCGGCGACCCCGGCCGGGTCGCGGTGACAGTGGCCTCCGGCGCGACCGCCCGGGCCGGCAACCGGTCCGACTTCACCACCGTGCAGGGGGTGCTGGAGACCACCCCGTCGGTGTTCACCAGGTCGCTGTCGCGGGGCCGCTACCTGACCGGGGCGGACGTCGACACCAGCCGCCGGGTGGCGGTGCTCGGCGACTCGGTGGCCCGGGCGCTGTTTCCCGACCGGGACCCGCTCGGCCAGCAGGTCACGCTGGCCGGGGTGCGGTTCCGGGTGATCGGCGTCTTCGCGCCGCTCGGGCAGAGCCTCGGCGTGGACCGCGACGACGAGGTGCACGTACCGGTGACGGCGGCGCAACGGCTGTGGGGCACCCAGCGCATCGACGGCATCGCGGTGAAGGCGCCGGACCGGGAGCGGATCGACGAACTCGGCGAGCGGATCGTCGCGGAGCTGTCCCGCCGGCACCCGGACACCGAGTTCAGCGCCGTCACCCAGCGGCAGATCCTCGGCGTGCTCGGCGACATCCTGGGCGTGCTCACCGGTGTGCTGGCCGCCATCGCGGGCATCTCGCTGCTGGTGGGCGGCGTCGGCGTGTCCAACATCATGCTGGTCTCGGTACGCGAGCGGACCCGCGAGATCGGCCTGCGCAAGGCGGTCGGCGCGCGTCCCCGGGACATCGGCGTGCAGTTCCTGCTGGAGGCGGTGCTGCTCACCTCGGTGGGCGGCCTGACCGGGATGGCGCTGGGCGTGGGCACCGCGCTGCTCGTCGACGCGTTCTCCCCGATCCCGGCGGCGATCACCTGGTGGTCGCTGGCGCTGGCATTCGGCGTCTCCGCGGCGGTCGGCATCGTCTTCGGCGTGGTGCCGGCGCAGCGGGCCGGCCGGCTCGACCCGGTGGTGGCGCTGCGCGCGGAGTAGGCGTTACGGACGAGACACCCGTCCGGGCGAAAAACCCCTGGTGGACATCGGGTGAACGGCTGTCCCGCCATGATCAAAGGGTGGAAGGGATCGCGCAGGTCACAGCCGTCCCGCTACCGTACTGGTTACACGCGCGTCGCTCGTCGAGGCGGGAGCACCTGCCCGGTGACACGCGCCGGGCACGGGAATGGGTCGGTGAGCCATGGCCGGGTCGCAGTCCGACGCACGGCTGTCGGATGTCAGGTTCCTGACCGTCGCCGAGGTGGCGACGGTCATGCGGGTCTCCAAGATGACTGTCTATCGTCTCGTGCACAGCGGTGAGCTGACCGCGGTGCGGGTCGGCCGCTCGTTCCGGGTGCCCGAGCACGCCGTGCACGAATACCTCCGGGGCGCCTTCCAGGAGTCCGCCTGAGCACTCGGCGGGCCGGTCCGCCGAGTGCGACGAAAAGGGGCATCGACGGGGGCGCGTTGGTCCTGCTGACGCACTCCGGTTAGGCTGGACCACGACCGTGATCGCCCTCTGGTGTGCCCTGCCCACCACGCTGGTCCGGTCCGTTGTCCGCAAGCGGTCAAGACGCCACCGGCGGTGGTGTCTTCCGGTCCGCCCCGAACGTTGCATCGAAAGGCTGTCGTATGGGCTCGGTGGTCAAGAAGCGCCGCAAGCGCATGGCTAAGAAGAAGCACCGCAAGCTGCTGCGCAAGACCCGCGTCCAGCGTCGCCGTCTCGGCAAGTGACCGGTGCCGGGCACTGGCCCGGCACCCGGCACCACTTGCCAACTGTCGACCCTCGGAGGCTCAGGTGATCAGGCCGTGGACGTCCCGGCTCGATCCCGCCTGCCGCGCAAGGCGCACGACATGACCCCCGGTGACACCTCCGGTGCCCCGGGGGTCGTCGTCGTGACCGGGGTCGGTCGCTGGCTCGGCGCGCACGTCGCCGCGCGGCTCGCCGCCGACCCGCGGATCGAGCGGGTCATCGGGGTCGATCCGGCGCCGCCCAACCCCGAGCTGGCCGACCTGCTCACCGACGTGGAACGGGTCCGTCTCGACCTCGACTCGCTCGGCGGTCTCCTGGCCGACCTCGACGTCGACGCCGTGGTGCACCTGGCGCTCGTCACGTCCCCCGACCCGCAGCAGGGCGGCCGGTCGGCGATGAAGGAACAGAACGTCATCGGCACGATGCAGATGCTCGCCGCCGCGCAGCGCGCGCCCCGGCTGCGCAAGCTCGTGGTCCGATCGTCCACCGCCGCGTACGGGGTGTCGTTCCGCGATCCGGCCGTCTTCACCGAGGAGACCGAGCCGCGCGAGGTGCCGCGCGGCGGTTTCGGCCGCGACATACTCGACATCGAGGGGTACGTCCGCGGGTTCCGCCGCCGCCGGCCCGACGTCACCGCGACCGTGCTGCGCTTCGCGCCGTTCATCGGGTACGCCGCCGACACCACGCTCACGCGCTACTTCTCCCAGCCGGTGGTGCCCACCGTCTTCGGCCGTGACCCCCGCCTGCAGTTCGTGCACTTCGACGACGCGCTGGAGGTGCTGCACCGGTCGGTCGCCGAGGACCACCCGGGCACGTACAACGTCGCCGGGCCGGGCGTGCTGTCGCTGTCGCAGGCGATCCGCCGGGCCGGCCGGGTGGCGGTGCCGGTGCTGGAACCGGGCCTGGCCGGGGTCGCCGCGATCGCCCGTAGCCTGGGCTTCGGCCGGTACGGCCTGGACCAGGTGGACCTGTTCGTGCACGGCCGGGTGGTGGACACCAGCCGGCTGGAGCGGGAGTTCGGCTTCACGCCCCGCTCGACCGCCGCCGCGTTCGAGGACTTCATCCGCGCCCACCACGGCGGCGTCGTGGTGACCCGGGACCAGTTGGCCGCGGCCGAGCGGTTGGTGCTGGAGAGCATCCGGCAGGTCCGCTCGACCGTACGGGAGCGTTCGTGACCAGCCCGGAGGAGCGGCGCGACGCGCGCTACGACGTACCGCTGGACGTGCCCGGGCCGGGCGCGGAGCCGGCACGGCGCAACGGACACCGCCGGGTGACCGCGCCGTCCGCCCGCCCGGCCGCGCCGGTCGAGCCGGACACCTCCGCCGACGAGCCCGGCACCCCGGCCGGGTCGGCCGCCCCGGGTCCGGCCGCGCACCGCCCGACGGCCGAGAAGACGGTGGCCAAGAGGACGGTGGCCAAGAAGACGGTCGCGAAGAAGGCCGTGGCGAAGAAGGCCGTGGCCGGCGACGCGCCGGCCGGTGACACGCCGCCCGGACCGGCGGTGGCCGACCGGCCGGGCGACCACTGGGACCGCAAGGTGGCGCAGGGCCTGGCGTTCCTGCGGCGGCGGCTCGCCGGTGACTACGAGGTCGACGAGTTCGGCTTCGACCCCGACCTGACCGACGCGGTCGTCCACCCGCTGGTCCGGCTGCTCTACCGGGACTGGTTCCGCACCGAGGTCAGCGGCATCGAGCACGTACCGGCCGAGGGCGCGGGCCTGGTCGTGGGCAACCACTCCGGCACCGTGGCGCTCGACGCGCTGATCCTCTCCACCGCGCTGCACGACCGGCACCCGGCGCGCCGCTACCTGCGGCTGCTCGGCGCCGACCTGGTCTTCCGCATGCCCGTCGTCTCCGAGATAGCCCGCAAGACCGGCGGCACCGTCGCCTGCAACCCGGACGCGGAGCGGCTGCTCGGCAACGGCGAACTGGTGGGCGTGTTCCCGGAGGGCTTCAAGGGGGTCGGCAAGCTCTACTCCGACCGCTACAAGCTCCAGCGCTTCGGCCGGGGCGGATTCGTCTCCGCCGCGCTGCGCACCGGCACGCCGATCGTGCCGGTCGCGATCGTCGGCGGCGAGGAGATCTACCCGATGCTCGCCGACATCAAGCCCCTCGCGCGGCTGCTCAAACTGCCGTACTTCCCGGTCACGCCGACGTTCCCCTGGCTCGGGCCGCTGGGCATGGTGCCACTGCCGAGCAAGTGGCTGATCGAGTTCTGCCCGCCGATCCCGACCGCGCACCTGCGTGACTCCGCCGACGACCCGCTCGTGGTGTTCAACCTCGCCGACCAGGTGCGCGAGACGATCCAGCAGACGCTGCACAAGCTGCTCGAACGCCGCCCCGACCCGTTCGGGCCCTGAGCGAACGCGCGCCGGCTCAGGCCTCGCGGTGGCGGCGCCGGTGCAGCGCCAGTCCGGCCGTGACCGCGCCGGCCAGCAGCCCGGCGGCGGCGGTGGAGGGCACGGCGATGCGTACGGCCCGCCGCCCGGTGCGGAAGTCGCGCACGTCCCAGCCCCGCTCGCGGGCCTGCCGCAGCAGCGCCGGATCGGGATTCACCGCGACCGCACGGCCGACGGCGGAGAGCATCGGCAGGTCGTTCGCCGAGTCGCTGTAGGCCGCGCAGCGGGCCAGGTCCAGCCCTTCCACGGCGGCGAGCTGGGTCACCGCCTCGGCCTTCGCCGGCCCGTGCATCAGGTCACCGACCAGCCGCCCGGTGTACGCGCCGTCGACCACCTCGGCCACCGTGCCGATCGCGCCGGTCAGGCCGAGCCGGGCGGCGATCACCCGGCCGATCTCCACCGGGGCGGCGCTGACCAGCCAGACCCGCTCGCCCGCGTCGAGGTGACGCTGGGCCAGGCGGCGGGTGCCGGCCCAGATGCGCGGGGCCATCAGCTCGTCGAAGATCTCGTCGGCGAGACGCTCGATGTCGTCCACCCGCCAGCCCTGCACGAACGCGAGCGCTGCCTCCTTGGCCTGGGACATGTCGCCCGCGTGCTCGGTGGCGAGCAGCCGGAACCGGGCCTGCTGCCAGGCGAAACGGGCCAGGTCACCGGTGGTGAAGTACTTCCGGGCGGCCAGCCCGCGGGCGAACCAGTAGATCGAGGCGCCCTGCATCATCGTGTTGTCCACGTCGAAGAAGGCGGCGGCGGTGGGGTCCGGCGGGATCGTGGTCGCGGGCGCCGACGGGGCCTCCGACCAGCCGGTGGTGTGCCCGTGCGCGTCGGTGCTGACGGTCACCTTCCGGGTTCCGGCCACGGTGACCTCCCTGCCTCGACGACCGCGTACGCCCTCCGCGTCGAGCGTATCCGGCACGGTGTGACGGGTGGGTGTCCGCCGGGAGAAGTGTGGCGCGGTCGGCGTCCGCGCTCAGCGGTCGGCCGGGCAGGCCGCCGGGGCGGGCCCGAGCGCGTCGCTGGCCTGTGGCGCGGGCAGTCCGCAGGCGATCGCCTCGCGCAGCGCGTCGGCGCGCTTGCCGGCCGCGTCGAGCAGCGCCAGCGAGCGGCGGGTGCGGTCCCGCTCGGCGTGGTCGGGCCGGTCCAGCAGGCCGCTGACCACCCGGCGCTGGCCGGCCAGGAACGTGTCCACCGCGTCCAGCGCCACCGGGTCGGAACGCTGCGCCGCGACCGTGGTCAGCAGGCGTACGCCCTGGCGGGTGTCTGCGTCCATGTCGTCCAGGACGGCGCTGAAACCGAGCCGGTCGCCGCGCACCGAGGCGGCCTCGTCCAGCCGGGTGCGGGCGAAGTCGAGGAAGAGCTGCCCACGGCTGATGTCCGAGCTGGCGAGCGCGAGCTGGGCGCGCTCGGTGGAGCGCTTCATGCCGTACAGGGCGTCACCGGGCAGCGCGTTCTCGCTGGCGGCGGAGATGCCGGAG
>NZ_JAGPXV010000252.1:0-7922 GCF_018070405.1 Micromonospora sp. D75 | reverse complement strand
CCCCCCGACCTGCGCCGGAGCGCGCCGGGCCACCGGTGTCCCAACCCGGCGGTAGCATCCTGTTCTACGTTCACCCTTCCGACACATAGACTGCCTGCCGATGGACACACAGGTCGCCGACACGTTGCTGGGCTCGCTGATCGAGGGACGCTACCGCATTCGCGGTCGCGTCGCCCGTGGCGGCATGGCGACCGTGTACACCGCCACCGACGAGCGCCTGGAGCGCACCGTGGCGGTCAAGATCATTCACCCGACCCAGGCGCCGCAGGCCCGGGCCCGGATGGCCGGGTTCGTCGAGCGGTTCACCGACGAGGCGAAGACGATCGCCCGGCTCACCCACCCGAACGTGGTGGCGGTCTACGACCAGGGCATCCACGCCGGCCTGCCGTACCTGGTGATGGAGTACGTGCGCGGCCGCACGCTGCGTGACGTGCTCGCCGAGCGCCGCCGGCTGAACCCGGACGAGGCGCTCGCGATCACCGAGCAGGTGCTCGCCGCGCTCGCCGCCGCGCACCGGGCCGGCCTGGTGCACCGCGACGTCAAGCCGGAGAACGTCCTGGTCGCCGAGGTGCCCGCCGGCGGCAGCCGCGACCTGGTCGACAGCGTGGTCAAGGTGGCCGACTTCGGGCTGGCCCGGGCCGTCGAGGCGAGCGCGGAGGACGAGAACGGCAACCAGCTCATGGCGACGGTGGCGTACGTGGCGCCGGAGCTGGTCACCCAGGGCCACGCCGACCCGCGCACCGACGTCTACTCGGCCGGCATCGTGCTGTTCGAGATGCTCACCGGCCGGGTGCCCTACGACGGCGACCGCCCGGTGGAGGTCGCCTGGCAGCATGTCGACCGGGACGTGCCGGCCCCGTCCACGCTGGTTCCGGCGCTGCCGCCGGCCGTCGACGCGCTCGTCGCCCGGGCCACCCGGCGCGACCCGGCCGCCCGTCCGGCCGACGCCGCGGCGCTGCTGACCGAGGTGCAGGCGGCCCGCGAGGAACTGGGCAACCCGCACACGCACACCACTGTCCTGCGTCAGCTCAGCGACGACACGGCGGTGCTGAGCCAGCCGACGCAGGTGGTGGCCGCGCTGCAGCCGATCGAGCGCCCGTCGTGGGCCCGGCTGCCCGAGGGCGCCGCCACGCAGCGCCCGCACCGCCGACGCGCCGCCGAACCGGAGGGGGTGGGCGCCCGGTTCGCCGCCCTGCGTACCCGGATCATGGGTTCGCCGCGCGGCCGGCTGGCCGTCGCCGCGGCGGTCGTGGTGCTCGGCCTGGTCGCCGCCGTCGGCGGCTGGTGGTTCGGCGTGGGCCGCTACACGGTCGCGCCGCAGATGGTGAGCCTCACCAAGGCCGAGGCGGAGGCGCAGGCCCAGCGCGGTGGTTTCACGCTGCGCTACGCCGACCCCCGGTACGACGAGAACGTCCCGAAGGACACCGTGCTCGGGCAGGCGCCGGGCTCGGCCGCCCGGATCGTCAAGGGCGGCACGATCACGCTGACCCTGTCGCTCGGTCCGGAGCGCCTGCCGGTGCCGGACGTGGTGGGCAAGGACTTCGCGCTCGCCCAGGTGGAGCTGGAGGGTCTCAACCTGGTCGCGGCCAAGGGCAGCTCCCGCTACGACGACGCGCTGCCGGCGGGTGTCGTGCTGGCCACCGACCCGAAGGTGGGCACTGAGGTCAAGCCCGGGGCCAAGGTGACGCTGATCCTCAGCAAGGGCCGCGCCCCGGTGAGCGTGCCCGACCTGGTCGGCAAGAGCCTCACCGAGGCGCGCGCCATCCTCGCGCGGCTCGGGCTCAAGCCGGTGGAGAACGTCAAGGAGTCCGACAAGCCGAAGGACGAGATCCTCGGCCAGAGCCCGGCCGACGGCACCGGTGTGGAAAAGGGCGCCCAGGTCAAGCTGGAGATCAGCAAGGGCCCGCCGCAGGTGGCCGTGCCCCGGGTGGTCGACATGCCCTGCCAGCAGGCCAAGCAGACGCTGGAGAGCCAGGGCTTCCCGGTCAACATCCAGCTCAACCCGAACGGCATCGTCCGGATCCAGAACCCGGCCGAGAACACGCCGGTGCCGCCGGGCACCACGATCACTGTGACGTGCCTGTGAGCGCGGCGAACGGGTGCCGGCCGGTGGGGTCGCACACCCCCACCTCCGGTGGCCTGGCGCGGGCGGCCCTGCCGTACGCGGATGCGGCCGAGTCCGAGGTGGTGCAGGTCTACGTCTCGAACTCGCGTGGCTGGGCGCTGCCGGCCGGTGACCCGGCGCAGGACGCGCTGTTCCGCGACGGCTGCGCCGAGCGTGGCCTGCCCGTGTTCATCCACGCGTCGCTGCTGGTCAACCTCGGCTCCCCCACCCCCGCGACGGTCACCAGGTCGGCGGAGACGCTCGCCCACGCGCTGCGGCGGGGCCGGGCGATCGGCGCCGAGGGCGTGGTGTTCCACGCCGGCAGCTCGGTGGACGCCGGGCACGCCGAGGCGGCCCTGCGGCAGGTCCGGGAGTCGCTGCTCCCGCTGCTCGACGAGACCGCGGCCACCGGCGGGCCGATGCTGCTGGTCGAGCCGAGCGCCGGGGGCGGCCGGTCACTGGCGTCCCGGGTCGAGCACCTCGGCCCCTACCTCGACGCGGTCGACCGGCACCCGATGCTGGGCGTCTGCTTCGACACCTGTCACGCCTGGGCGGCCGGGCACGACCTGGCCGCCGAGGGCGGCATGACCGCCACGCTCGACACGCTGGTCGCCACCGTGGGCGCCGACCGGCTGCGGCTGGTGCACGCGAACGACTCGAAGGACCTGTGCGGCTCCACCCGGGACCGGCACGAGAACATCGGCAAGGGCACCATCGGTGAGCCGGCGTTCGCCGAGCTGATGCGCCATCCGGCGACCGCCGGCGTACCGGTGCTGGTGGAGACCCCGACGGAGAAGCACGTCGGCCACGCCGCCGACATCGCCGCCCTCAAACGCCTGCGCCCCTGACACAGCCGTTTCCTCCCGCCCTCGCCACGGCGTTGCCGGAGGGTCAGGCGCGCAGGGCGGTGTCGAGGATGGTGGCGGCGCTGTCGATCTGCTCGTCGGTGACGTCCAGGTGGGTCACCAACCGGGCGGTACGCGGGCCGAGCACCGAGATCAGCAGACCGGCTTCCCGCGCGGCCGCCGCCAGCGCGTGCGCGTCGAGAGGGTGCTTGGTCAGGTCCAGCGGCACGATGTTCGTCCGCACCACCGACGCGAGCACCCCGTGCGGGGCGACCGCCTCGGCCAGCCGGGCCGCCTTCGCGTGGTCCTCGGCGAGCCGCTCGACGTGGTGCGCCAACGCGTACCGGCCGGCGGCGGCAAGAATGCCGACCTGCCGCATGCCACCGCCCATCCGCTTGCGCAGGACCCGCGCGCGGGCGATCTTCTCCGCGCTGCCCACCACCAGCGAGCCGACCGGCGCGCCGAGGCCCTTGGAGAGGCACACCGAGAGCGTGTCGAACAGCTCCCCGTACCCGGCCAGCGGCACCCTGTCCGCGACGTGCGCGTGCCAGATCCGGGCGCCGTCGCAGTGCAGCGCCACCCCGTGCTCGTCGGCGACCTCGCGCATGCGTCGCAGCGTCGGCAGCGGGATCACCCCGCCGCCGCCCCGGTTGTGGGTCTGCTCCACGGCGATCGCGCGGGTGGGCACCGCGAAGTAGCCGTCCGGCCGGATCATCCCGGCGACCACGTCGGGGTCCAGGTCCGCGCCCACCGCCGGCCACGTCCGCGAGGAGATCCCACCGTACGCGG
This sequence comes from Micromonospora sp. D75, assembly GCF_018070405.1. NCBI lineage: Bacteria > Bacillati > Actinomycetota > Actinomycetes > Micromonosporales > Micromonosporaceae > Micromonospora > Micromonospora sp. D75. The sequence continues at coordinate 4,184 of NZ_JAGPXV010000252.1, read as the reverse complement.
CGGCGGCCCCCACCTCGTACGTGACCACGTGCGCGTCGGCGTCGCAGAGCAACTCGTCGCCGGGCGGCACGTGCAACTGGAGCGCGATCTGGTTGGCCATCGATCCGCTCGGGGCGAACAGCGCCGCCTCGTGGCCGAACAGCGCGGCCACCTCCGCCTCCAGGGCGGCGACTGTCGGGTCCTCGCCGTAGACGTCGTCGCCCACCTCGGCGGCGGCCATCGCCTCCCGCATCCCCGGCGTCGGCCGGGTCACGGTGTCCGTCCGCAGATCGATCAGTTCAGCCACGGAGCATCTCCGCCACCAGGAACGCCAACTCCAGCGACTGCTGGGTGTTGAGCCGGGGGTCGCAGGCGGTCTCGTACCGGTCGGGCAGGTCGAGGTCCTCGATGCCCTGGGCGCCGCCGAGGCACTCGGTGACGTCCTCGCCGGTCAGCTCGACGTGCAGGCCGCCCGGGTGGGTGTCGAGGCCGCGGTGCACCTCGAAGTAGCCGAGCACCTCGTCCACGATCCGGTCGAAGTGCCGGGTCTTGTAGCCGTTCGAGGACTCGTGCGTGTTGCCGTGCATCGGGTCGCACTGCCAGACGACCTTCGCGCCGGCGGCGGTGACCTTCGCCACGATCGGCGGCAGCGCGTCGCGTACCCGGTGGTTGCCCATCCGGCTGATCAGCGTGAGCCGGCCGGGGATGTTGTCCGGGTTGAGCTTCTCGCAGAGCTCGATCGCCTCGTCCGGGGTGGTGGTGGGGCCGAGCTTGACCCCGATCGGGTTGGCGATACGGGAGATGAAGTCGATGTGCGCGCCGTCGATCTGCCGGGTCCGCTCGCCGATCCAGAGGAAGTGCCCGGACAGGCCGTACGCCTTGTGGTCGGAGATCCGGGTCAGCGCCCGGTCGTACTCCAGCGCCAGCGCCTCGTGCGAGCAGTAGAGCGTGACGGTGCGCAGCGCCTCGTCGTCGGTCATCCCGCAGGCCCGGATGAGGGCCAGTGCCCGGTCGATCTCGCGGGCGATCGCGTCGTAGCGCTCCCCGGCCGGGGACTGCCGGACGAAGTCCTTGTTCCAGTCGTGCACGGCGTGCAGGTCGGCCAGGCCGCCTGCCAGGTACGCCCGGAGCATGTTCATCGCGGCGGCCGAGTTGGCGTACGCCCGGATCATGCGCTGCGGGTCGGCGACCCGCGCCTCCGGCGTGGCCTCCAGTGAGTTGATCATGTCGCCGCGGTAGGCGGGCATCCCCCGGTCGTCGGTCGGCAGGGACCGGGGCTTGGTGTACTGGCCGGCCACCCGGGCCACCTTGACCACCGGCAGCGACGCGCCGTACGTGAGCACGATGGCCATCTGGAGCAGCGTGCGGGCGTTGGCGAGCAGGTGGCTCTCGGTGTTGTCGGCGAACGTCTCGGCGCAGTCACCGCCCTGGAGCAGGAACGCCTTGCCCTCGCAGACCAGGGCCAGCCGCTGCCGCAGCTGGTCGACCTCGTAGGGCGCGACCACCGAGGGACCCGTGTCCAGCACCCGGCAGACCTCGGCGACCTGGGCCTGGTCGTCCCATGGCGGGGTCTGCGCGCGCGGCAGCTCCCGCCATCGGTCGAGGCCGAGGGCCGCGTCCTCGGCGGAGTCGGCGGTCGGGCGGCTGGTCTGCAGGCCAGGGCTGCCCACGGCGGGGTGACTCAGCTGATGCCACTCATGGCGCATGGAGGAAAGCGTACGGCGACCGTCGCGATCACTCGTCGCCGAGGGGCATGGTTCCGGTCACTGGGAGGAGACCGGCGAGGGCCGCGCCGCCGGCGGCGGCTCGGACGGGTCGGCCGTGCGGTCGCCGGGAACCTCGCCGGAGATGCACCAGTCCGCCCCGTTACGGGTCACCGTGAACAGCAGGGACCGGGTGGCCTTGCGAGATCCGGCGGCCACCGTGACGGAGGCGCTGACCTCCTGCCCGTTCGGGCCGGAGCGGACGTCGGTGATCGTCGCGTCGGGCACCGTGAAGTGGTCGGCGAAGTCACCGTTCGGGCCGGTGGCGGCGGCGTCGAAGGCGGCGTGCATGGGCGCGCAGAGCTGGCTGCGGCCGGCGTCGGCGTCGCGGGCGGTGAGCGCGTCGAGGTACGCCTGCACGCGCTCCCGGCTCTTGGCCGCCGCCTCCTCGGCGGGCGCCCGGCCGCTGGGCCCGGTGGCGGCGCCGTCCGGGCCGGAGCCGCAGGCGGCCAGCGCCGGCGTGAGCGCGAAGGCGAGGGCGAGCGCGGCGAACCGGCCGCGGTGGCTGCGATCCATCGGTCCTCCCGTCGCGTGGACTCGTCGAGCGGCGAGTGTGCCACACCCGGCCCGCGCGGCCGGGTGACTCCCCATCCTGACCCGGATCGGCGCGCTCTGCCAGAACGGCACGCGGGCGGGGAGGGGCCGGTACGGCCCCTCCCCGCCGGGTGGGTGGTGCGTCGGCCCTCGGCTCAGCCGAGACCGCCCTTGATGGCGCCGATCAGCTCACCGTTGCTGGTGTCACCGGAGAGCTCCCAGAAGAACGCGCCACCGAGGCCCTGGCTGTTGGCGTAGCTCATCTTCCCGCCGATGGTCGCCGGGGTGTCGTAGCTCCACCAGTTGCTGCCGCACTTGGCGTACGCGGTGCCGCCGACCGTGCCGGTGGCCGGGCAGCTGTTCTTGAGCACCTTGTAGTCCTCGATGCCGGCCTCGTAGGTGCCGGGGGCCGCGCCGGTGGCGCTGCCGCCGGGCGCGGCCTGGGTCACGCCGGTCCAGCCGCGTCCGTAGAAGCCGACGCCGAGCAGCAGCTTGCTGGACGGTACGCCCTTGGACTTCAGCTTCTGGATCGCCGCGTCGGACCAGAAGCCCTGCTGCGGGATGCCCGAGTACGAGTAGAGCGGCGAGTGCGGCGCGGTCGGCCCCTGGGCGTTGAAGGCGCCGAAGTAGTCGTACGTCATCGGCATCAGCCAGTTGAGGTTCGTCGCGGCGCCCGCGTAGTCGGTCGCGTCGATCTTGCCGCCGTTGCTGCCGTCGGCGGTGATCGCCGCGGTGACCAGGAAGCTGGAGCCGAACTTGCTCCGCAGCGCCGAGACCACGTTCTTGAAGGCGTTCGGGCCGCTGCTGTCGCACTGGAGGCCGCAGGCGTTCGGGTACTCCCAGTCGACGTCGATGCCGTCGAAGACGTCCGCCCAGCGCGGGTCCTTGACCAGGGAGTAGCAGGAGTCGGCGAACGCGGCCGGGTTCTGCGCGGCCTGGGTGAAGCCGCCGGACCAGGTCCAGCCACCGAAGGACCAGAGGACCTTCAGGTTCGGGTACATCTTCTTCAGCTTGCGCAGCTGGTTGAAGCTGCCGCGCAGCGGCTGGTCCCAGGTGTCGGCCACGCCGTCGACGCTGTCCGCGGCGTGTACGCCTTCTCGTAGTCGGCGTAGCTGTCCCCGATGCTGCACCGGCCACCGGTGGTGTTGCCGAAGGCGTACAGGATGTGGGTGAGCTTCGCGGCCGAGCCGCTGGTGTGGATGTTCTTGACGTGGTAGTTGCGGGCGTAGACGCCCCACTCGGCGAAGTAGCCGACGACCTTCTTGCCGCCGGGCGGCGGCGTGGTGGGCGGCTGCGTGGTCGGCGGGGCGGTCGTCGGCGGCGCCGTGGTGGGCGGCGCGGTGGTCGGCGGCGCCGTGGTCGGCGCGGTGGTCGTCGGCGTGCCGCCGCCGGTGCAGGTGCCGCCGTTGATCGTGCAGCTCACCGGCGCCTTGTAGCCGCCGGTGCCGTTGTAGCCCCAGCTGAAGCTGGCGCCCGGGGCGAGCGTCGCGGCCCAGCTCTTGTTGACCGCCACGTAGCGGTCACCGCTGCGGGTGATGTCGGCGTCCCAGGAGCTGCTGATCGAGGTGCCGGAGGGCAGCGTGAACTCGATGCGCCAGCCGTTGACGGTGGAGCTGGTGCCGTTGGTGACGGTCACCCGCCCTTCGTGGCCGGTCCCCCAGTCCTGCACCTTGGCGAAGGTGGCGGTGACGCTGCCGGCGGCCGACGCGGTGGTCATGGGCACCGCGGCGACCGCGAGCGCGACCACGGCGCCGGTGGCCCACAGGGCCCGGCGGAGCGATCTCTTCATACGGCGTCCCTCCAATAGTTAGGAAAGTTTCCAAATTGATTGCTGAGACGCTACTCACGCCGTCACCACTTCGTCAAGATGTAGATGCGTCGATTTCACGGGTGGCGCGGTACGGTCCG
>NZ_JAGPXV010000251.1:0-7938 GCF_018070405.1 Micromonospora sp. D75 | reverse complement strand
GTCCGCACCTTCACCCCGGGCGCGGCCGCGCGCCGCTTCGCCCAGGGCCGGGAGCGGGCCGAGGCGAAGGCCCGGGAGGTGCTGGACCGCCTGCGCGCGCTGCCCGACGGTGAGCGCAAGGCCGCCGAGACGCAACGCATGATCGACCGGGTACGCACGTTCGCCGGCTACCGCGAGTACCCGAAGTACGACATCGTGAGCCGCTACGCCGTCTACAAGCAGGCGCTCATGGCCGAGGCGGACCGGCTGGCGCGCGCCGGTGTGCTCGCCGGTCCGGAGGACGTCTTCTTCCTCACCTTCGACGAGTTCCGCGAGGTCGCGGCCACCGGGCGGGCCGACGCCGGGCTGATCCGGCGGCGCCGCGGGGAGTTCCGGGCGCACCAGGCGCTCACCCCGCCCCGGGTGCTCACCTCCGACGGCGAGGCCCTCGACGGCTCGTACCGGCGCGACGACGTGCCGCCGGGCGCCCTGGCCGGGCTGGCGGTCTCGGCCGGCGTGGTCGAGGGGCGGGCGCGGGTCGTGACGGACCTGACCCGGGCCGACGTGGAGCCGGGCGACATCCTCGTCACCGCGTACACCGACCCGAGCTGGACGCCGCTGTTCGTCGCCGTCGCGGGACTGGTGACGGAGATCGGCGGCCTGATGACGCACGGCGCGGTGATCGCCCGCGAGTACGGCCTGCCCGCGGTGGTGGCGGTGCCGGACGCGACCCGGCTGATCCCCGACGGCGGGCGGATCCGGGTGCACGGCACCGACGGGTACGTCGAGCTGCTGTCCTGACCGGCGCGGCATGCACGATGATGGAGGTCCGGCGAGCGGGGAGGCGCGATGCGGATCGGGGAGCTGTCGGCGCGTACCGGGGTCAGCGCCCGGTCCATCCGGTACTACGAGCAGCAGGGCCTGCTCGCCGCCCTGCGCACGCCGAGCGGCCAGCGGGTCTTCGCCGAGTCGGCGGTGGACCGGGTCCGGCTCATCCAGCGGCTGTTCGACGCCGGGCTGAGCAGCCGCCGGATGGCCGAGCTGCTGCCCTGCGTGACCGACCCGGAGATCCGCACCTCGTGGCTGACCGACCGGCTGCGCGAGGAACGGGCCCGGATGACCGCCGAGATGGCACGGCTCGCGCACGCCGTCGCGGTGCTCGACGACGTGGTGGCCGACATGACGGTGACCGGGGACACCCGGGATCCGGCCGCCTGAGCGCTTGCAGTTGACACCGGTGTCAACTCCTAGCGTCGGGTCATGAACGCGACTCTGGACACCGCATCGCCGGTGACGCCGCTGCTGGAGCCGGTCACCGTCGCCGGCCTGTCGTTGCCGTCCCGCTTCGTGATGGCGCCGATGACCCGTAACCGCGCGCCGGGCGGCGTGCCGACGCCGGAGATGGCCGAGTACTACCGGCGCCGCGCCGCGGCGGGTGTCGGCCTGATCGTCACCGAGGGCGTGCTGGTGGACCATCCCAGCGCCGGCCACGAGGACACCGTGCCACGGATGACTCCCGGCGCGGCCGAGGCCGGCTGGCGCGGCGTGGTCGAGGCGGTGCACGCCGCCGGCGGCCGGATCGCCGCGCAGCTGTGGCACCTGGGCAGCCTGCGCGAGCCGGTGGACGGCGCTCCGGCGTGGACCCCCTCGGGGGTACGCGAGCCGGGCCGCCCCGCGCCGCACGCGATGACCGCCGCCGACGCGGACGTCCTGCTGGCGGCGTACGCGGACGCGGCAGGGGTGGCGGTCCGGGCCGGGTTCGACGCGGTCGAGATCCACGCCGCGCACGGTTACCTGCTGGACGAGTTCCTGTGGCCGTACACGAACCGCCGGACCGACGCGTTCGGTGGCTCCCCGGCGCGGCGGGCGGCGTTCCCGGCGGCCGTGGTCCGCGCGGTGCGCGAGCAGGTCCCGGCACACCGGCCGGTGATCGTGCGGTTCTCCCAGTTCAAGGAGCGGGCGTTCGACGCGCGGATCGCCGAGACCCCGGCCGAGCTGGCGCGGATCCTCGGCGCGTTCGCCGAGGCCGGCGCGGACGTGCTGCACGCCTCGCAGCGTCGCTTCTGGGAGCCGGCGTTCCCCGGCTCGCCGCTGAACCTGGCCGGCTGGGCGAAGCGTCTCACCGGTCTGCAGTCGATCACCGTCGGCTCGGTCGGGCTGCGCCGGGACTTCCTGCGCGCGGGCGGCCCGGAGTCGGTGGCGGGCCTGGCCGCGCGGCTGGCGGACGGGGAGTTCGACCTGGTCGCGCTGGGCCGCGCGCTGCTCGGCAACCCGGCCTGGGTGACGCACGCCGCGGCCGGCCGGCTGGACGAGATCGTCGACTACCGCAAGGCGCACGAGGACGTCTATCCGTAGGCGCCAGGGGTTGACGCCGGGGGATGTTATCGCTCACAGTCGATGGCAGGGCATGAGCGCCGCAAGGCTCACCGGGCGAGCCGCGCTGGTCGTACCCCGACACCGTCACCGGACGCGGAGTCGGGGTAGTCGCACCACCACCATCGCGTAACCCCCGGAAGAGGAATCCGCATGAGACGAAAGAGAGCCCTGCTGACCACCGGCATCCTGGCCGGCGCGCTCGCCGCCGGCATGGCGGTGGCCCTGGCGCCGGCCGCGAGCGCCGGCACCACGCTGCGCGCGGCGGCGGCCGAGAAGGGCCGCTACTTCGGCGCCGCGGTCGCCACCAACAAGCTGTCCGACAACACGTACGCCACGGTGCTGAACCGCGAGTTCAACTCCGTGGTGGCCGAGAACGAGATGAAGTGGGACGCCACCGAGCCGCAGCAGGGGCGGTTCAACTACAGCGGTGGCGACCGGCTGGTCAGCCACGCCCGCGCGAACGGGATGTCGGTGCGCGGGCACGCGCTGCTCTGGCACCAGCAGCAGCCGTCGTGGGCGCAGGGTCTGTCCGGCAGCGCGCTGCGCAACGCCGCGATCAATCACGTCACCCAGGTCGCCACCCACTTCCGGGGGCAGATCTACGCCTGGGACGTGGTGAACGAGGCGTTCGCCGACGGCGGCAGCGGCGGGCGCCGTGACTCGAACCTGCAGCGCACCGGCAACGACTGGATCGAGGCCGCGTTCCGGGCCGCCCGCGCCGCCGACCCGGGCGCGAAGCTCTGCTACAACGACTACAACACCGACGGCATCAACGCGAAGTCGACCGGCATCTACAACATGGTGCGCGACTTCAAGTCGCGTGGCGTGCCGATCGACTGCGTCGGCTTCCAGTCGCACCTGGGCACCACGATCCCCGGTGACTACCAGGCCAACCTCCAGCGCTTCGCGGACCTGGGCGTGGAGGTCCAGATCACCGAGCTGGACGTGATGACCGGCGGCAACCAGGCGAACATCTACGCCGCCGTCACCCGGGCCTGCCTGGCGGTGTCGCGCTGCGCCGGCATCACGGTGTGGGGCGTGCGGGACTGCGACTCGTGGCGCGGCTCGGACAACGCGCTGCTGTTCGACTGTTCAGGCAACAAGAAGGCGGCGTACAACGCGGTGCTCGACGCGCTGAACTCCGGCACCAACAACCCGCCGCCGACCACCACCCCGCCGCCGAACAACCCGACCACCCCGCCGCCGGGTCAGGGCGGGTGTACGGCCTCGGTGACGCTGAACTCCTGGACCGGTGGCTTCGTCGCCAACGTGAAGGTGACAGCGGGCTCGTCGGGCACCCGGGGATGGACCGTCACCATGACGCTGCCGGGCGGCGCGAGCGTCACAAACACCTGGAGCGCCACCGCGAGCGGTAACAGCGGCACGGTGCGGTTCACGAACGTCGACTACAACGGCCAGCTCGGCGCCGGCCAGAGTGCCGAGTTCGGGTTCCAGGGCAACGGAAGCGGATCGGGCATGACGCCCACCTGCTCCGCCTCCTGAGCTCAGGCGTCGCGGGGGCGGTACGACGTGCCGCCCCGCGACGTCCGGTCGCGTCCTACCTGGAGCGCCGTCTCTGTTACAAGAAAGAGACATGCACATTTCGCGCGATTGGTTGACGGGGCAACTTGTGAGCGTTAACACTCGCCGTGACGGTTACCTGTGTCACAGGGGCCCACGGAGGGGAGAGGACGCTCGTGCGCAGACGAATCCTGGCCGCAGTCAGCGGCGCCGCGCTCGCGATCAGCCTGGCCGCGTGCAGCGGCGAGGGCGCCGGAGGCGGCTCGGACACCAGCTCCGCCAAGCCCGGCGACCTGACGATCGGCGTCTCGATGCCGACCCAGACCTCGGAACGGTGGATCGCCGACGGCAACTCGGTGAAGGAGAAGTTGCAGGCCAAGGGCTACAAGGTCGACCTGCAGTACGCCGGGGACGACATCCCCACCCAGTCGCAGCAGATCGACCAGATGATCACCCAGGGCGCGGACGTGCTGGTCATCGCCCCGATCGACGGCACCGCGCTCAGCGGCCAGCTCCAGGCCGCCGCGGCCGCGAAGATCCCGGTCATCTCCTACGACCGGCTCATCCGTAACAGCCCCAACGTCAGCTTCTACGTCAGCTTCGACAACTACAAGGTGGGCGTGGCGCAGGCCAACGCGCTCCTGGTCGGCCTCGGCCTGCTGAACAAGGACGGCTCCAAGGGCACCGCGACCGGCCCGTTCAACGTGGAGCTGTTCGCCGGCTCGCTCGACGACAACAACGCCGGCTTCTTCTTCAACGGCGCGATGGACACGCTCAAGCCGTACTTCGACGCCGGGACGCTGAAGGTCAAGTCGGGGCAGACCAAGATCGAGCAGGCCGCGATCCTGCGCTGGCAGCAGGAGACCGCGCAGAAACGGATGGAGGACCTGCTCACCTCCAGCTACAACGACGGCAGCAAGGTCGACGGCGTGCTGTCGCCCTTCGACGGCCTCTCCCGGGGCATCATCACCGCCCTGCAGAACGCCGGTTACCGCGGCGGCGCCAAGAAGATGCCGGTGGTGACCGGGCAGGACGCCGAGGTCGCGTCCGTCAAGCTCATCAACGACGGCGTGCAGAGCTCCACCGTGTTCAAGGACACCCGCCTGCTGGCCGAGCAGGCGGTGATCGCCGCCGAGGCGTTCCTGCGCAAGGAGGAGCCGAAGGCCAACGAGACCAAGGCGTACAACAACGGCGTCAAGGTCGTGCCCGCGTTCCTGCTGCCGGTCCAGACGGTCTACAAGGAGGACATCAAGTCCGTCCTGATCGACTCCGGTTACTTGACCGAGCAGGAGGTCGCCGCCGGCCGAGCCGGCTGATCCGGCCGGCGGGCCCGGTGGCGCGGTACGCCACCGGGCCCGCCCCGCTCCGGACACCACGACCACGAGCAGGACGGATACCCATGAGCGACCACATCCTCGAGATGCGTGGCATCACGAAGACCTTCCCCGGGGTCACCGCGCTGCAGGACGTCTCGCTCGCCGTACGGCGCGGCGAGATCCACGCGATCTGCGGCGAGAACGGCGCCGGCAAGTCCACCCTGATGAAGGTGCTGTCCGGGGTCTACCCGGCGGGCAGCTACGACGGCCAGATCGTCTTGGACGGCGAGCCGGTCGGCTTCCGGGGCATCCAGGACAGCGAAGCGCGCGGCATCGTCATCATCCACCAGGAACTCGCGTTGGTGCCGTACCTGTCGATCGCCGAGAACATCTTCCTCGGCAACGAGCGCCGGGGCCGCGGCGGGCTCATCGACTGGCACCGCACCAACGCCGAGGCCGCGGCGCTGCTGCGGTCGGTCGGGCTGCACGAGAACCCGGTCACCCCGGTCATCCAGCTGGGCGTCGGCAAGCAGCAGCTGGTGGAGATCGCCAAGGCGCTGTCCAAGAAGGTGCGGCTGCTGATCCTCGACGAGCCCACAGCGGCGCTCAACGACGTCGACTCGGCGCACCTGCTGGACCTGATGCGCAGCCTCCGCGACCAGGGCATCACCTGCATCATAATCTCGCACAAGCTCGGTGAGATCACGGCGATCGCCGACTCGACCACCGTCATCCGCGACGGCCGCACCGTCGAGACGCTCGACATGGCCGACGGCGGCGCGACCCAGGACCGGATCATCCGCGGCATGGTCGGGCGCGACCTGGCCACCTTCTACCCGACCCGCGACGTCACCCCCGGCGAGGAGGTGCTGCGGATCGAGGACTGGACGGTGCGGCACCCCACCCAGGACCGCCTGGTGGTCGACCGGGCCTCGCTGCACGTGCGCGCCGGTGAGGTCGTCGGCATCGCCGGCCTGATGGGCGCCGGGCGCACCGAGCTGGCCATGAGCGTGTTCGGCCGCGCCTACGGCCGCGACATCAGCGGCCGCCTGTACGTCAAGGGCCGCGAGGTACGGGCGCGCACGGTGGCCGAGGCGATCGCCAACGGCATCGCGTACGCCACCGAGGACCGCAAGCACTACGGCCTCAACCTCATCGACGACGTCCGGGGCAACATCTCGGCCGCCGCGCTCGACAAGCTCGCCCGCAACGGCTGGATCGACGGCAACCGGGAGATCCAGGTCGCCGAGCGGGGACGGCGCGACATGAACATCAAGGCCCCGACCGTGATGTCGGTGGTGGGCAAGCTCTCCGGCGGCAACCAGCAGAAGGTCGTGCTGGCGAAGTGGCTGTTCACCGACCCGGACGTGCTGATCCTCGACGAGCCGACCCGGGGCATCGACGTCGGCGCGAAGTTCGAGATCTACACGATCGTCAACCGGCTGGTGGCCGAGGGCAAGGCGGTGGTCCTCATCTCCTCCGAACTGCCCGAGCTGCTCGGCATGTGCGACCGCGTCTACACCCTCGCGGCCGGCCGGATCACCGGGGAGATGCCGGTGCGCGAGGCCACCCAGGAGAACCTGATGGAACTCATGACCAAGGACAGGGATCTCGTCCGATGACCAGCACGAAGCCCACGCCCCAGAAGGTCGCCGCGCCCGACACCGGCGCGGCCGCGAGCCTGCACACCGGCACCAGCGACCCGCGCACGCTGATCCTCGGCAACCTGCGGCAGAGCGGTATCTACATCGCCCTGGTGGTGATCGTCGCGCTGTTCGCGGTGCTCACCGACGGTGTCTCGCTCAGCCCCGGCAACCTGACCAACATCGTGCTCCAGTACTCCTACATCCTGGTGCTCGCGATCGGCATGGTCATCGTGATCATCGGCGGCCACATCGACCTGTCCGTGGGATCGGTGGTGGCGCTCACCGGAGCGGTCTCCGCGGTGCTCGTCATCCGGGAGGGCATGCCCTGGTGGGCCGGCGTGCTGGCCGCGCTCGCGGTGGGCGTCGCGGTCGGCGCGTGGCACGGGCTCTGGGTCGCGTACGCCGGGATCCCGGCCTTCATCGTCACCCTGGCCGGCATGCTCCTGTTCCGCGGCCTCACGCTGCGGGTGCTGGACAACATCTCGCTGTCGCCGTTCCCCGAGGAGTACCAGCGGGTCGCCGCCGGCTTCCTCAACGGACTGCTGGGCGGCGAGGGCTACGACGCCTTCACGCTGTTCATCGGCGCGTTCGCCGTCGTCGGGTACGCGGTGGCCGTGTTCCGGACCCGGGTCGCCCGGGTGCGCCACGAGCAGCCGGTGGAGTCGTTCCCGCTGTTCGTCCTGCGGATCGTGGTGGTCGGCGCCGTGGTCATGTGGTTCGCCTGGCAGCTCGCCAACGCCCGCGGCCTGCCGATCGTGCTCATCGTGCTGGCCGTGCTGGTGCTGATCTACGGCCTGCTCACCCGCCGTACCGTGTTCGGCCGGCAGGTGTACGCGATCGGCGGCAACCTGCCCGCGGCGATGCTGTCCGGCGTCCGGGTGAAGCGGGTCAACTTCTGGATCTTCGTCAACATGGGCTTCCTGTCCGCCGTGGCGGGCGTGATCTACTCGTCCCGGTCCAACGGCGCCCAGCCGGCCGCCGGCAACATGTTCGAGCTGGACGCGATCGCGGCGGCCTTCATCGGCGGCGCGGCGGTCACCGGCGGGGTCGGCACCGTGGTCGGCGCCATGGTGGGTGGCCTGATCATGGCGGTGATGAGC
>NZ_JAGPXV010000250.1:0-7996 GCF_018070405.1 Micromonospora sp. D75 | reverse complement strand
CGCCGCACCGTCGAGCTGGTTCCGCTCGGCGGCGCACGCGTCGTGCCCGGCCTGCGCGGCGAGTGCGCCGGGCCGCTGGACGAAGCGCCACCGGCCGCGCCGGGAACAGACGCGCCGACGAGCGGGGCGCCGACGACCGACGGGCCGGCGCGGTGACCGCCGTGCGGCGGGACCGCTACATCGATTTGTACGGGCCGACCACCGGCGACCGCATCCGGCTGGCCGACACGAGCCTCCTGATCGAGGTGGAGACCGACCACTGCGCAGGCGGCGACGAGGCGGTCTTCGGCGGCGGGAAGGTGATCCGCGAGTCGATGGGCCAGTCGCGGGCGACCCGTGCCGAGGGCGCCCTCGACACCGTCATCACCGGCGCGGTGGTGCTCGACCACTGGGGGGTGGTCAAGGCCGACGTGGGTCTGCGCGACGGGCGGATCGTGGCGCTGGGCCGGGCCGGCAACCCGGACACCATGCCCGGCGTCCACCCCGAGCTGGTCATCGGCCCGGCCACCGAGGTCATCGCCGGGAACGGCCGGATCCTCACGGCCGGCGCCGTCGACACGCACGTGCACTTCATCTGCCCGGAGATCGTCACCGAGGCGCTCGCCAGCGGCATCACCACACTCGTCGGCGGCGGCACCGGCCCCGCCGAGGGCACCCGGGCCACCACTGTCACCCCGAACGCCTGGCACCTGGCCCGCATGCACGAGGCGCTGGACACGCTGCCGGTCAACGTGCTGCTGCTCGGCAAGGGCAACACCGTCTCACCGGAGGCGCTGTGGGAGCAGTTGCGCGCCGGCGCGGGCGGTTTCAAGCTGCACGAGGACTGGGGCACCACACCGGCGGCGATCGACGCCTGCCTGCGGGTGGCGGACGCCTCCGGGGTGCAGGTCTCCATTCACACCGACACCCTCAACGAGGCCGGTTTCGTGGCCGACACGCTGCGGGCGATCGCCGGCCGGGCCATCCACTCGTACCACACCGAGGGCGCGGGAGGCGGGCACGCGCCGGACATCATCACGGTGGCCGGCGAGCCGAACGTGCTGCCGTCGTCGACCAACCCGACCCGGCCGTACACCGCCAACACCCTCGCCGAGCACCTGGACATGCTGATGGTCTGCCACCATCTCAACCCGTCCGTGCCGGAGGACCTGGCCTTCGCCGAGAGCCGCATCCGGCCGTCCACCATGGCCGCCGAGGACCTGCTGCACGACCTCGGCGCGATCTCCATCATCGGCTCCGACTCGCAGGCGATGGGCCGGGTGGGCGAGGTGATCCTGCGAACCTGGCAGAGCGCGCACGTCATGAAGGAGCGGGTCGGCGCGCTACCCGGCGACGGCGCGGCCGACAACTACCGGGCCCGCCGGTACGTGGCGAAGTACACCATCTGCGCGGCGATGGCGAACGGGCTGGACCGGGAGATCGGCTCGGTCGAGCCGGGCAAGCTGGCCGACCTGGTGCTGTGGGATCCGGCGTTCTTCGGCGTACGACCGCACCTGGTGCTCAAGGGCGGCATGATCGCGTACGCCCAGATGGGTGACGCCAACGCGTCCATCCCGACGCCGCAGCCGGTGCTGCCGCGCCCGATGTTCGGGGCGTACGGCGCCGCGGCGGCTGCGACCAGCCTGGCGTTCGTCGCGCCGGCCGCCCTCGACGCCGGGCTGCGCCTGGACGTGCGGCGGCGGGTGGTGCCCGTCGCGGACGTGCGCTCGCGGGGCAAGGCCGACCTGCCGGAGAACGACGCGATGCCCCGGATCGAGGTGGACCCGGACACGTTCACCGTGCGGATCGACGGTCAGGTGGTGGAGCCGGACCCGGTGACACGCCTGCCGATGGCCCAGCGGTACTTCCTGTTCTGATGACGACGTCGAGCCTGCTCCTGCTGGTGGCCGACGGTCGCTTCCCGGCCGGCGCGCACGCCCACTCCGGCGGCCTGGAGGCGGCCGTCGCCGCCGGCCGGGTCACCGACCTGGCCACGTTGGAGGCGTTCCTGGCCGGCCGGCTGGCCACCGCCGGGCTGGTCGGTGCGGCGTTCGCGGCGGCGGCGCACCGGGCGGTGACGTCGGGTTCCGCCGTACGCGGGTCCACGCTGGCGTTGCTCGACGCGGAGCTGGACGCCCGGACGGCGGCGCCGGCGCTGCGTACGGTGTCCCGCCGCCAGGGACGGGCCCTGCTGCGCGCGGGCCGGGCCATCTGGCCGGAGGCGTCCTTCGACGACCTGCCCGCCACACCCGGCGGAGCGCACCAGCCGCTGGTGCTCGGGCTGCTCTGCGCCGCCGCGGGCCTGAGCCGCGCCGAGACCGCCACGGTCGCCGTCCACGGGACGGTGACCGGTGCGGCCAGCGCTGCCGTACGCCTGCTCGGCCTCGACCCGTACCGGGTCCAGGCCCTGCTTGTGGGTCTCGCCGGCCGGTGTGACGGCATCGCCGCGGCGGCGGCCCGGGCCGCCGACGACCCACCCGAGCGGCTGCCCGCGGCGGCCGCCCCGCTTGCCGACATCCATGCCGAAGCTCATGCCACCTGGGAGGTGCGTCTCTTTGCGTCCTGACACCGTTGCGCCCGAGGCCGACCGGAATCCTGCCCCGCACGACGAGACCGTTCCGCACACCCACCCCGAGCCGGGGGTGGACCCGCATCCGCCGCTGGCCCAAGCCGGCCGGGCGCTGCGCGTCGGCATCGGCGGGCCGGTCGGGTCCGGCAAGACCGCCCTGGTGGCGGCCCTGTGCCGGGCGTTCGCCGGGGAGCTGCGACTCGGCGTGGTCACAAACGACATCTACACGACCGAGGACGCCGACTTCCTCAAGCGGGCCGGTGTGCTGGACCCGGCCCGGATCCGCGCCGTGGAGACCGGTTGCTGCCCGCACACCGCCATCCGGGACGACATCGGGGCCAACCTCGACGCCGTGGACGAGCTGGCCGAGGCGGTCGGCCCGCTGGATCTGGTGCTGGTCGAGAGCGGCGGGGACAACCTGACCGCCACGTTCAGCCGAGGGCTGGTGGACCGGCAGATATTCGTGGTCGACGTGGCTGGTGGGGACAAGGTGCCGCGCAAGGGCGGACCCGGGGTGACGTCCGCCGACCTGCTCGTGATCAACAAGACCGACCTGGCCCCCATGGTGGGCGCGGACCTGGCCGTCATGGACCGGGACGCGCGGGCCCGGCGCGGCGACCTGCCGACCGTGTTCCTGTCGATCGTCGGCGACCCGGCGGCGGGGCGGGTCGCCGACTGGATCCGCCACGAACTGGCCCACCACGCGGCTCTGCACCCGGTCGCCGCGCGGGGCGGCCCGGCCTGATGCGCGCGTACGCCCGGCTGGTGGCCCAGGCCGTCGGCCCGGGCGGCACGGTCCTCGCCGAGTTGCGCGGTGAGACACCGCTGCTGCTGCGGCAGACGCCCGGGCGCGGTCGGGCCGTGATGGTGTACGTGGTCGGCGGGGCGGCCGGCCCGCTCGCCGGCGACGACCTGCGGCTGGAGATCGACGTGGGACCGGGGGCGGCGGTGCGGCTGCACACCGTCGCCGCCTCGGTCGCCCTGCCCGGCCGGCCCGGCGTCGTGTCGCGGATGGTGGTGCGTGCCGTGGTGCACGACGGCGGTGCGCTGCACTGGCTGCCCGAGCAACTGGTCGCCGCGGCCGGCTGCGCCCACCTCGCCGAGTCCCGGGTCGAGGTGGCCGCCGGGGCGAGGCTGACCTGGCGCGACGAGGTGATCTGCGGCCGGTACGGCGAGGCGCCGGGCCGCGCGGTCGTGCACACCCGGGTCGACTACGACGGCCGTCCGTTGCTGCGCCAGTCGCTTGCCGTGGGACCGGGCGCGCCCGGCTGGGCCGGCCCCGCGGTGCTCGGCGGCGCGCCGGCCACCGGGTCACTGCTGGTGGTGGACCCGTCGCTTCCCCACGAGCCCGCGACGGTCGAGGGCACCGTCGCCCGGCTGCCCCTGGCGGGCGGTCCGGCCACACTGTGGACCGCCACCGCTGCCGACGCGCACACGCTGCGCGCCCACCTCGACGGCGATCCGCTGCTCACCGAGGTGTAGTGAGGCGAACGCCGGCCGCCTCGGCGTCATCGCGCCGAGCCGCCGGGTCGAGCCGGGCGATCAGGTCGGCGAGGTGGTCGAGCAGGGGAGTGTCGGCCGGTACGCCCGCCTCGGCGAGGCTGGTGCGGACCCGCTCGTCGAGGCGGGCGTGCTCGCGGCGGCCTCGGGCGGTCAGGTGGGCCCGGATGCGTCGCCGGTCCAGCGGGTCGATCCGCCGGAACACCAGGTTCCGGTCGACGAGCTGGTCGACCAGCTTGGTGAGGGTCCCCGGCGGCAACGACGCCTCGGCGGACACCTCGCTCATCGGATGGCCCTGCCCGTCGGCGAGCAGGCAGAGCACCCGCCACGCCTCGGTGGTCAGGTCGTCGTCGGCCAGCACGGCGGCCAACCGGCGGGAGAGCAGCCGTTCGGCGCGGGTGAGCGAGCGCAGCAGATCGGCTGGCGCCCCGGGCACGTCTGACATGGAACTCCCTGGGCCGGTGGCCCTGCCATGGTAGCGACTCGTCCCGCTCCATGGAGAGCTATGGTTTTCCCACGTCGGCCGGGCAATCATGGGCTCATGTCCGCGCCGGCCCCGCCGTGGCTCACAGTCGATCGGGCCGTGGTCAGCATCGCGCTGGTGTACCCGATGCGCGGGCCGGCGGGAATGTTCGGCCCGACCTGCGAACTCTGCGCCCAGCTCGCGGTCGAGGAGATCAACGCCGGTGGCGGGGTGCTGGGCCGCGAGGTGCGGCTGGTGCCGGTCGACGGTGGCGCGCCGCCGGCCGAGGTGGCCGCCCAGGTGGAGGCGCTGGTGTCGGTGGGCGCCGTGCAGGGCGTGACCGGCTGGCACATCTCCTCGGTGCGGCAGGCGCTCGCGCCCCGGGTCGCGCACCGCGTGCCGTACGTCTACACCGCCCTGTACGAGGGCGGTGAGCGTACCGAAGGGGTCTATCTGACCAGCGAGACGCCGGACGCCCAGCTGTGGCCCGCGATGCGGCTGCTCGCGGGGGAGCAGGGCGCGCGCCGCTGGTTCGTGGTCGGCAACGACTACGTGTGGCCCCGGCGCACCGCGCGGGCGGCCCAGCGGTACGCGCTGCGCGGCGGTGGTCGCGTGGTGGGGCAGGCGTTCCTGCCGTTGGAGACACAAGACTTCGACGACGTGTTGCGCCGGATCGAGCGCAGCGAGGCCGACGCGGTGGTGATGCTGCTCGTCGGCGCGGACGCGGTGCGGTTCAACCGGGCGTTCGCGCGTGCCGCGATGGACCAGCGCTGCCTGCGGCTGAGCACCCTGATGGACGAGAACATGCTGCTGGCCAGCGGGGCGGGCGCGACGCGGCGGCTCTACAGCACGGCGGGCTTCTTCGCCGGCCTCGTGACGCCGGAGAACCTCGACTTCCACGGCGAGTTCGCCCGCCGGTTCGGGGTGGAGGCGCCGCCGCTGGGCAGCCTGGGGGAGTCCTGCTACGAGGGCGTGATGCTGCTCGCCGCGCTGATCGGGCAGGCCCGCACCCTCGACGTACGGGCGATCGAGACGGCTGCCGACACGGTGGCGTACCACGGGCCGCGCGGCCGGCTGCAGCTGCGTCGACGGCACGTGCGCCAGCGGATCTACCTCGCCGAGGCAGACGGTCTCGACTTCACAGTGCTCGCCCAGCTCTGACCGCCCGGTACCGGCCCTTGACACGTCCACCCGGCCCGGCCCTAAGATACTTCCTGCGTGAAGTATCTACCCCAGGGGTGGGTACCGCGAATGTCTGTCCACCGTCGGCGGAATCTGTCCGCCGACCATTGTGGTGGCGCAATTCTTCACCGAATTCATCACGGCTGACACCGCCTCGCACGGGGCGGTGTCAGCCGTTGCGGCGTGCGTTCTCTCCGGGTTTCCGGGAAACAGTCAATTAAGGACCGGGAAACGTCCGCGCAATCATGCCGGTCAACGCTTTGCGTGCCCATAGCCGATGCGATGACCACA
The DNA here is from genome assembly GCF_018070405.1 of Micromonospora sp. D75. NCBI lineage: Bacteria > Bacillati > Actinomycetota > Actinomycetes > Micromonosporales > Micromonosporaceae > Micromonospora > Micromonospora sp. D75. Next base: position 2,012 of record NZ_JAGPXV010000250.1, on the reverse strand, counting down.
GGCGACGTCCACCCGTCGACCCCGGCATCGCCAACTCCACCGGACCGCACCGACCGTCCTTTCGCTACTTGAGCGCACCGCAGGGAGATTAGATGTCACTTCTTTGGGGCCGCCGCATCCTGGCGGGGGCCATGACCCTCGTCGCCGCGGTCGCCGTGACCGCGTGCGGCAGCAAGACCAGTGACGAGGGCGGCGCGGCCGGCGTCACCGCCGACGTCTCCGGCGACACCGTCAAGGTGGGCCTGCTCAACTCGCTCTCCGGCACCATGGCGATCAGCGAGGTCACCGTCCGCGACTCCATCATGCTCGCTGTCGAGGAGATCAACGCGGCCGGCGGCGTCCTCGGCAAGAAGATCCAGCCGATCGGGGAGGACGGCGCCTCGGACTGGCCCACCTTCGCGGAGAAGGCCGAGAAGCTGATCTCCGAGGACCGGGTCGCGGCCGTTTTCGGGTGCTGGACGTCGGCCAGCCGCAAGGCGGTCAAGCCGGTGTTCGAGAAGAACAAGGCGCTGCTGTTCTACCCGGTGCAGTACGAGGGCCTGGAACAGTCGCCCTACATCTTCTACACGGGCGCGACGACAAACCAGCAGATCGTCCCCGGGCTCGACTACCTCAAGGCCCAGGGAACGAAATCGGTCTACCTGGTCGGCAGCGACTACGTCTTCCCGCGAACGGCGAACAAAATCATCAAGGCGTACGCGGCGGCGAACGGCATGACTGTGGTCGGTGAGGATTACGCGCCGCTCGGGTCCACCGAATTCGGCACGATCGTCAACAAGGTCAGGTCGTCCGGCGCGAAGGCGGTCTTCAACACCCTCAACGGCGACAGCAACGTGGCGTTCTTCAAGGAGTACAAGTCGGCCGGGCTCACCGCCGCCGCGATGCCTGTGGTGTCGGTGTCCATCGCCGAGGAGGAGGTCAAGAGCATCGGCACCCAGTACCTGGAGGGCCAGCTGACCGCCTGGAACTACTACCAGACCACGCCCGGCGCGGCGAACGGCAAGTTCGTGGCCGCGTACAAGGCGAAGTACGGCGCGGACAAGCCGACGAGCGACCCGATGGAGGCCGCCTACGTCAGCGTCTACCTGTGGAAGGCGATGGTCGAGAAGGCCGGCGCGTTCGACGTCGAGAAGGTCCGTGGCGCCTCCGACGGCATCACCTTCGAGGCGCCGGAGGGCCTGGTCACCGTCGACGGCAAGACCCAGCACATCGCCAAGACCGCCCGCATCGGCAAGGTCGGCGCGGACGGCCTGATCACCGAGGTGTGGAACTCCGGCAAGCCGATCGCGCCGGACCCGTACCTGAAGACCTATCCGTGGGCGAGCGGCCTGAGCTGACGACGCCGGCCCCGGGCGGGGTGGCCCCGCCCGGGGTTTCGACCAGCAGTACGGGAGTACCCACCGTGACAGTCCTCTTCGGTCAACTCTTCACCGGCATCAGCATCGGCGCGGTGCTGCTGCTCATCGCGCTCGGGCTGGCGCTGACCTTCGGCCAGATGAACGTCATCAACATGGCGCACGGCGAGTTCATCATGGCCGGCGCGTACACCACGTACGTGCTGCAACAGAGCATCACCGGCGCCGGCCTGTCGCTGCTGGTCGCGCTGCCGGTGGCGTTCGTGGTCGCCGGCACGATGGGGGTGCTGCTGGAGATCCTGCTGATCCGCCGGCTCTACGCCCGTCCGCTGGACACCCTGCTGGTCACCTGGGGCGTGTCCCTGATGCTGCAACAGCTCGCGCGGGACATCTTCGGCAGTCCGAACGTGCAGACCCGCGCGCCGGACCTGCTCACCGGCAACGTGGCGGTGCCCGGCGGGCTGACGGTCGCCAACAACCGGCTGTTCATCCTGGCCCTGGCCCTGGCCGCCGTCGCCGCCCTCACGCTGGCGCTGCGGTTCACCCCGCTTGGACGCCGGATCCGCGCGGTCGTGCAGAACCGCGACCTCGCCGCGGTGTCCGGCATCCCCACCGCGCGGGTCGACCGGACGACCTTCTTTCTCGGCTCGGGCCTGG
>NZ_JAGPXV010000025.1:0-21149 GCF_018070405.1 Micromonospora sp. D75 | reverse complement strand
TGATGCGTACCTGGCTGGGCTCCGCGAGCTGGCCGAGCAGCGGCGCGTGCCCCGGCAACACACCGAGCTCACCCTCGGTCGTCCGCGCGACGACCATTTCGGCCTCGCCGGTCCAGACCTTCTCCTCGACGGCTACGAGCTCGACGTGAAGCTGCTGTGCCACGCTGTCTCCTTGCTGCGGCGGCGGATTGCCGAAAGTCTAGTCGCGCCCCCGCGGCCCACCCAACGCGGGTGGTGAGAGCCGGACCACCACGGCCCCGCACCCGCCCAGGCTACTTGGTTTTCTGAATGAAATCGGGGTGCTCCAGCAAGAAGGCATCGAGCTGTTCGGTGCGCAGGGCGGTGAAGAAGTCCTCCGCCGGTTCGAGCAGCCGCTCACCCCGGTACGCGCTGCCGGCGCCGATCGCCCCGCCGGGCAGCTTGATCGTCTCGATCGCGTTCGGACGGATGTCCTTCAGCGCCAGCCCGAAGTCCACCACGCTGTTGCCGCGCCCGTTGAAGACGAGCGACTTGCCGGCGGCCCGCAGCACCCGGTCGAGCTTGACCGGGTTGGTCACCACGTCGGCACTGACCGCCTGGCTCACCATGGCCTTGACGAACTGCTGCTGGTGCCGCTGCCGGCCGTAGTCGCCGTCCGGCACGCCGTTCTTCGGGTAGCGCTGCCGGACGTAGTCCAGCGCCTGCCAGCCTTCGAGGTGGGCGTTGCCCTTCTTGTACACCGCCTGCGGTCCGAGGTAGCCGCCGCCACCGGGCCGGAGCTGGCGGGGCGTACCGTCCGGCTGGAGGTGTTCGGACCGGACCTCCCGCTCGATGTACATGTCCACGCCGCCCATGGCGTCGACGATCTTCTTGAAGCCGCTGAAGTTGATGATCGCGCCGGCGTCGAAGCGCTTGATGCCGGTGACGTCCTGCACGGTCTTGGCGAGCAGTTCGAAGCCCTGCGCGGTGCTGGGATTCTGCCCCGGTACGTTGCTGCCGTGCGACATGGCGGCGTTGAGCCGGTCGTTGCCGCCGGAGTAGTCGGCCTTGGCGAAGGCCGGGATGTCCACCCGCAGGTCGCGCGGGAGCGAGAAGAGGTAACCCCGGTCCATGCTGGCGGGCACGTGCAGCACCATGATCGAGTCGGCGAGCGGCCGGGCGGTCGACGTACGCGGGTCGACGCCGACGAGCAGGATGTTGAGCGGACCCTTGATGTCGCTCTTCTTCTCGTTGGCGCCGGCGGCCTGGTCACCGAAGAGGTCGGCCTTGCCGACCGAGCCCTCGTAGCGGGCGACGAGGGCGCGGGAGCCGAGCAGCACGGAGCCGCTGAGCACCACCATGACGATGCCCAGGATCGTGCACACGCGGGCCCACCGGGGCACGCCTCGCCACATGGACCGCTTGCCGCGGTCCGTGCCGCCCTTACCGCCCACGAGCATCTCCAATCGTCACGCCCACGGGTAGGAAGACGGGCGCGGGGGTCCGTTTGGTTGCAGAGATCAACGGCCGGGATGTGAAAGTCGTGTCAGGAACGGTACCGCGCGATTCGGCGAACTGCTTGCCGGAGATCCGGGCATCTGGTAGTGCAATGGTCGAAAACGGCGAGGGCCGCCCCGGCTTTCGCCGGGACGGCCCTCCCCTGTGTGAGCGGGCTCTCAGCCCTCCTCACCCATCAGTTCCTTGGCCTTGGCCTTGAGGTCCTCCAGGCCGCCGCACATGAAGAACGCCTGCTCCGGGAAGTGGTCGAACTCCCCCTCGCTGATCCGGCGGAAGGCGTCGATGGTCTCGGCGATCGGGACCGTCGAGCCGGGGACGCCGGTGAACTGCTCCGCCGCGTACGTGTTCTGCGAGAGGAACCGCTCGATCCGGCGGGCACGGCCGACGGTGAGCTTGTCCTCCTCGGAGAGCTCCTCGATACCGAGGATGGCGATGATGTCCTGCAGGTCCTTGTAGCGCTGCAGGATCCGCTTCACCTCGGTGGCGACGGCGAAGTGCTCCTCGCCGACGAACTCCGGGGCGAGAATCCGGGACGAGGACGCCAGCGGGTCCACGGCCGGGTAGATGCCCTTGTCGGAGATCGACCGCTCCAGGTTGGTGGTCGCGTCGAGGTGGGCGAACGTGGTGGCCGGCGCCGGGTCGGTGTAGTCGTCGGCGGGCACGTAGATCGCCTGCATCGAGGTGATGGCCTGGCCCCGGACGGAGGTGATCCGCTCCTGGAGCTCGCCCATCTCGTCGGCCAGGGTCGGCTGGTAACCCACGGCGCTCGGCATACGGCCGAGCAGCGTGGACACCTCGGAACCGGCCTGGGTGAAGCGGAAGATGTTGTCGATGAAGAGCAGCACCTCCTGCTTCTTCACGTCGCGGAAGTACTCCGCCATGGTGAGCGCGGAGAGCGCGACCCGCAGACGGGTGCCCGGCGGCTCGTCCATCTGGCCGTACACGAGCGCGGTCTTGTCGATGACGCCCGACTCGGTCATCTCGGCGATGAGGTCGTTGCCCTCGCGGGTGCGCTCACCCACGCCGGCGAAGACCGAGGTACCACCGAAGTTCCGGGCCACCCGGGTGATCATCTCCTGGATGAGCACCGTCTTGCCCACGCCGGCGCCGCCGAACAGGCCGATCTTGCCGCCCTTGACGTACGGGGCGAGCAGGTCGATGACCTTGATGCCGGTCTCCAGCATCTCGGTCTTCGGCTCCAGGTCCGCGAAGGCCGGGGCCTTGCGGTGGATGCCCCACCGGTCGTCGGCCTCGATCGTCTCGCCCTCGGTGAGGTTGAGGCACTCGCCGATCGCGTTGAACACGTGGCCCTTGACCGCGTCGCCCACCGGCACGCTGATCGGCGCCCCGGTGTCACGCACGTCGGCGCCGCGGACCAGACCGTCGGTCGGCTGCATCGAGATGGCACGGACCAGGTTGTCACCCAGGTGCTGGGCGACCTCCAGGGTCAGCGTCTTCTCACCACCCGAGAGGGTCACGTCGACGTGCAGAGCGTTGAACAGCTCCGGCATGGCGTCGCGCGGGAACTCGGCGTCGACGACCGGGCCGATGACCCGGACCACGCGACCCGTGGCCGTCTTGGTCTCAACTGCGGATACAGTCATCACACTTCACTTCCCGACGCGGCCAGCGCGTTCGCGCCGCCGACGATCTCACTGATCTCCTGGGTGATCCCGGCCTGACGGGCCGAGTTCATCTCGCGCGTGTACTTCTCGATCATCTCTTCGGCGTTGTCGGTGGCGCTCTTCATCGCCCGCCGGCGGGCGGCCGACTCGCTCGCCGCCGACTCCAGCAACGCCGCGAAGATCCGCGTGTTGATGTACTTCGGCAGCAGGGCGTCGAGCAGCGACTCCGGCTCCGGCTCGAACTCGTACGCCGGCAGCGCGCCCTCGGTCCGAGGCCGGTCCTCGACCTGCATCGGGCCGATGATCCGGGTCACCGGGTTCTGCGTCATCAGGGACTTGAACTCGGTGTAGACGATGTGCAGCTCGTCCACGCCGAGGATCCCGTCGGCGCCGGCATCCCCGTCCACGTCGTCCGCGCCGGCGGTGAACGCCTTGATCAGCGTGTCACCGACCTCGCGGGCGTCGGCGAACGTCGGCTGCTCCGAGAAGCCGGTCCAGCTTCCGGCGATCTGCCGGCTGCGGAACCGGTAGTACGCCACGCCCTTGCGGCCGATGACGTAGAGCACCGGCTCCTTGCCGTCGGCGCGCAGCCGGGCGATCAGCGACTCGGCGGTCCGGATCGCGTTCGAGCTGTAGCCGCCGGCCAGACCTCGGTCGGCCGTCACCAGCAGGACGCCCGCCCGCCGCACCCGCTCGCGCGGGGTGAGCAGCGGGTGGTCGATCCGCGCGTTCGAGGCCAGCGCCGTCAGCACGCCGGTGATCGCCTCGGCGTACGGCAGCGAGGCCGCCACCTTGGCCTGGGCCTTGGCGATGCGGCTCGTCGCGACGAGCTCCATCGCCTTGGTGATCTTCTTCATCCCCTTGGCGGAACGGATCCGCTGCCGGAGAACGCGTACCTGGGCGGCCATCGGATCAGCTCTCGGCCGGGCGGTCGGCGCCGTCGCGCAGGCGGGTCACCGTCTCGCGGGACTGCTCACCCTCCAGCGGCTTGGCCGGCGCCTCGTTGATCCGGACCTCCTCCTCCTTGCCCAGGAAGAGCTGCTTGAACTCGGTGATCGCCGAGTCGAGCGAGGCGATGATGTCGTCGTCCCACTTGTGGTCCGCGATCGAGGCCAGGACGCCCTCGTGCTTGTGCCGCAGGTACTGCAGGAACTCCGACTCGAAGCGGCGGACCTCGCCGACCGGGACGTCGTCCAGCTTGCCCTCGGTGCCGGCCCAGACGGAGACGACCTGCTCCTGCACCGGGTACGGCGAGTAGTTCGGCTGCTTGAGCAGCTCGACCAGGCGGGAACCGCGGTCCAGCTGGGCGCGGGAGGCCCGGTCCAGGTCGGAGGCGAAGGCGGCGAACGCCTCCAGCTCGCGGTACTGGGCCAGGTTCAGCCGCAGCGAGCCGGCGACCTTCTTCATCGGCTTCACCTGCGCGGCGCCACCGACCCGGGAGACCGAGGTGCCGACGTTGATGGCCGGCCGGACGCCCTGGTTGAACAGGTCGGTCTCGAGGAAGATCTGGCCGTCGGTGATGGAGATGACGTTGGTCGGGATGAACGCCGAGATGTCGTTCGCCTTGGTCTCGATGATCGGCAGGCCGGTCATCGAGCCGCCGCCCAGCTCGTCGGAGAGCTTGGCGCAGCGCTCCAGCAGACGCGAGTGCAGGTAGAAGACGTCACCCGGGTAGGCCTCACGGCCCGGCGGGCGGCGCAGCAGCAGCGACACGGCCCGGTACGCCTCGGCCTGCTTGCTCAGGTCGTCGAAGACGATCAGGACGTGCTTGCCGCCGTACATCCAGTGCTGCCCGATGGACGAGCCGGTGTACGGGGCGAGGTACTTGAAGCCGGCCGGGTCGGAGGCCGGGGAGGCGACGATGGTGGTGTACTCCATCGCGCCCGCCTCCTCCAGCGTCCCCTTGATGGAGGCGATGGTGGAGGCCTTCTGGCCGATCGCGACGTAGATGCAGCGGACCTGCTTCTTCGGGTCGCCGGAGCGCCAGTTCTCGCGCTGGTTGAGGATGGTGTCCAGCGCGACGGTGGTCTTGCCGGTCTTCCGGTCACCGATGATCAGCTGACGCTGACCGCGGCCGATCGGGGTCATCGCGTCGATGGCCTTGATGCCGGTCTGCAGCGGCTCGTCGACCGACTTGCGGGACATCACGTTCGGGGCCTGGAGCTCCAGCTCGCGGTAGCCCTCGTTGGCGATGTCGCCGAGGCCGTCGATGGGCTCGCCGAGCGCGTTGACCACGCGGCCGAGGAACGCGTCACCGATCGGCACGGAGAGCACCCGGCCGGTGCGCTTGACGCGCTGGCCCTCTTCGATCCCGCCGAAGTCACCGAGGACGACGACACCGATCTCCCGGACGTCGAGGTTCAGCGCCACACCGAGCGTGCCGTCCTCGAACTCCAGGAGCTCGTTGGTCATGGTCGAGGGGAGGCCCTCGACGTGGGCGATGCCGTCGCCGGCGTCGGCGACGGTGCCGACCTCCTCGCGGGAGACGTCGGCCGTGTAGGAGGAGACGTAGCGCTCCAGGGCGCCGCGGATCTCCTCCGTCGAGATGGTCAGCTCGGCCATCCTCTGCTTCCTTAAGTATCTCAGGGCCCGGGATACCTGGTACCGACCGGTCCGGTGGCGACGAATCAGGGCTCAGCGCTTGGCGAGCGCGTTGCGGGTCTCGTTGAGGCGGCGCAGGACGGTGCCGTCGTACAGGTCGGAGCCGACCTGTACGCGCGCCCCGCCGAGCACGTCGGGGTCGACCGTCTGCTTGACGGAGACCTCCCGACCGTACATCTCCGAGAGGCGGGCACCGAGGCGTCGCTCCTCCTCCTCGGTCAGCGGAGCCGCCACGGTCACGTACGCGACCTGACGGTCCCGCCGGTCGGCGGCGAGCTCGACCAGCCGGGTGAGCGCACCGGTGAAGGAGCGTCCACCGAAACCAGCGAGCGCGGCCTCGACGAGGCTGACGGTGACCGGCTGGGCCTTGCCGGCGAGCAGCTGCCGGGCCAGTTCGGCCCGCCGCTCGACCGACGCCATCGGGTCGGAGAGCGTGTTGGACAGCTCGGCGGAACCGGAGACGACCTGCCCGAAGCGGAACAGCTCGTCCTCGACCTCGCCCAGGTCGCCGGACAGGTCGGCGCTGGCCAGCAGCGCCTCCACGCCGAGGCGCTCGACACCGTCGAGCAGCTCGGACGGGGCCGACCAGCGGCCGGACACCATCGACGCGAGCAGGTCGAGCGCTTCCGCGCCGACCCGGCCGCGCAGCATGTCGCCGAGCAGGCCGGAGCGGTCGGCGCCGGCCCGGGCCGGGTCGGAGAGCGCCCGGCGCAGCCGCGGCTCACGCCGCAGCAGGGCGGCGACGGAGAGGATGTCGTCGGCGGTGGCAGCCACCGCCGACGGCTCCGCGCCGCGGACGTACGCGTCGAGGCGCTCGGCCCCGGCCCGGTACGACTCCCGGCTGGCGGCCTGCATCAGCGGGCCCCCGTGCTCTCGAGACCGCTCAGGAACCGGTCGACGGTGCCCTTGCGACGCGCCTCGTCGGCGAGCGACTCACCGACGATCTTGCTGGCCAGGTCCACCGCGATGGTGCCCACCTCGGTACGCAGCTCGCGCACGATGGTGGCCCGCTCGGCGGCGAGCTGCTCCTTGCCGGCGGCGATGATCCGGTCGGACTCCTCACGCGCCTTGGCGAGGATGTCCTGGCGGATCCCGTCGGCGTCGGCCCGTGCGTCGTCGCGGATCTTGGCGGCGTCGGTACGCGCCTCCGCGAGCTGGGCCCGGTACTGCTCGAGCAGCTTGTTCGCCTCGGCCTGGGCCGCCTCGGCGCGCTTGATGCCACCCTCGATCGCGTCGACCCGCGCCTGGTACATCGCCTCCATGCGGGGCATGACGAACTTCAGCAGGACGAAGACGAGCAGGGCGAAGGAGATCGTTCCGACGACCATCTCCTGCCAGATCGGCAAGATCGGATTGTGCGCGCCTTCGGCGGCGAGATACATGTCAGACCTCCGGATCGGGAGAGCTCGCGTCAGCTAACGGCGAAGGCGAGCACCAGGCCGAACAGCGCCAGCGCCTCGACCAGGGCGAAGCCCAGCACCAGCCAGGTGCGGTTGTAGCCGGCCGACTCGGGCTGGCGGGCGCTCGACTGGATGTAGGCCGCGAAGACCAGGGCCACACCGATACCGGGGCCGATGGCGGCGAGGCCGTAGCCGATGGTGTTGACGTTGCCACCGATCTCGGCAAGAACGTTCATTGCGGGTATTCCTCCTAGTTCACACGTGAGGGCTCACGTGTACGCGGTCGGTACCAGATGCTTGGCCGGGCCGGGTGCCCGCCGAGCCGGATCTCAGTGCTCGTCGGCCAGCGACGTGCCGATGTAGTTGGCGCTCAGCGTGACGAAGACGTATGCCTGCAGCACCGCCACCAGCGCCTCGAAGAAGGCCATCACGATCGCCATCGCGAAGGAGAAGACCGAGGTCGCCTGCACGAAGACGCTGCTCGACCCGAGCATCACGAAGCCGCCGACGGTGAAGACCAGCAGGAGCAGGTGGCCGGCGAACATGTTGGCGAAGAGTCGCAGTGCCAGGGTGACCGGCCGGACGACGAAGTTCTGCAGGAACTCGATCGGAATCAGCAGGAAGTGCATCGGCCACGGCACGCCGGGCAGGATGAGGCTCTGCTTGAGGTACTTGCCGAGGCCGTGCTTGCGGACGCCGACGTAGTTGTACATGACGTACGAGATGGCGGCGAGCACGATCGGGAACGCGATGTGCGAGTTCGGCGAGATCTGCAGGCCGGGCACGATGCTGAAGATGTTTGTCAGCAGGATGAAGCTGAACAGCACGGTGAGGTAGGGCGCGAAGCGGATGCCCGCGTTGCCCATCTGCTCACGGGCGATGTTGTCCCGGACCAGCCCGTAGACGGCCTCGGCGGCCCACTGGCCCTTGCCCGGCACCAGCTTCGGCTTCCGGTACGCGGCCACGAAGAAGATGATCAGCAGCGCGACGGCGATCCAGATCATGATGCTGAACTTGGTGACCCAGGGGCCGGCCACGTCCGGCGGGTAGAAATCCCCGACGCTGGGGGGCCAGGGAAGGTCCTGGGCGACGACCAGCTGTCCGCTCACCGTGTCATCCTCCGCACTCAACAGACCCGCGTGTGCCGGAACTCAGGCACTGAGCCTCTTCATGATCAGGTAGATCGCCCCGGCCGCGCCGAGCATCATGCCGACGGCGACCCCGATGCCGGCTGGCAGACCGAGGAACCGTTCCGCCAACCAGCCGAGGCCACCCCACACCAGAATGCCGGCGAGCAGGTAACCCACGACGGCGCCTGCCACACCCTCCGACGAGTGCTCGTCGGACTTGTGGGAGTGGGGGTCATCGGCCATGACGTGGCGAACAATATCAGCAGGGGCGCGCGGGGATGTGCGGCACCCCCCACACTGCGGACAGCGTGCGGGCCGTACTGCGGGCGCGTCAACCTGGCGCCACGTTACTCCTGTCGCGCCCGTCAGGGCACCCGCCGTACCGGACACGATTCAGCAAAGTCACTCGCTGTCGTCGCGACGCTCGAATGTGGGCAGCGGGGACCTCATCGCCCAGGTCAGGTGGGCGCCGGTCCACACCACCACGGCCGCGATGATCGCCACGCCCATGTCCGGCAGGCCGGGCCAGCCGGTGGCCGCCACGGCGGCCATCACCACGCCCAGGATCACGATCTTGGTGGCGTAGGTGACCAACCCGACCGACATGATCATCCGAGGGTGGATGGCGTCCGCCCAGGCCACCGAGAGGCTGGAGATCAGGTAGCTGACGATCACCAGCGCCACCCCGGCCGCGAAGCCGGCCGCCCCGGTCGGGCCGCGCAGCAGCGCCGCCGCCGGCACCCCCACCACCGCGAGGGCCGCGCACGCCAGCAACGGTAGCCGCAGGTGGTTCAGCCGGGACCGGATCGCGCCGGGCTCACCCGCCCGTGGCGCCGTCATCGGGGGTACGCCGGGAAGGCGGCGACCAGCTCGGCGACCTCGCGGGCCACCCCGGCCAGCGCGTCGGCGCCACCGGGGGCGCCGGGATCGGTGCGTACCGCGCGCGCGATCAGCCCGGCGATCCGGCCCATCTCCCCCTCGCGCATGCCCTGGGTGGTGACGCTCGGCGTACCCACCCGGATGCCGGAGGCGACGAGCGGCGGCTGCGGGTCGTACGGGATCGCGTTCTTGTTCAGCGTGATGCCGGCGGCGTCGCAGCGGGCCTCGGCCTCGGCGCCGGTCACGCCCGTCTCACGCAGGTCGAGCAGCGCCAGGTGGGTGTCGGTGCCGCCGGAGACCGGCCGCAGGCCGTCGGCGGCCAGGCCGTCGGCGAGCGCCCGCGCGTTCGTCACCACCTGGGCGGCGTACGTGCGGAACTCCGGCTGCGCGGCCTCGCGCAGCGCGACCGCCTTGGCCGCCACCGCGTGCATCAGCGGGCCGCCCTGGGTGAACGGGAAGACCGCCTTGTCGATCCGCGCGGCCAGCGGCTCCCGGCAGAGGATCATGCCGCCGCGCGGACCGCGCAGCACCTTGTGCGTGGTCGCGGTGACCACGTCGGCGTGCGGCACCGGGGACGGGATCGCGCCGCCGGCCACCAGGCCGACGAAGTGGGCGGCGTCCACCATCAGGTACGCGCCGACCTCGTCGGCGATCTCGCGGAAGCGAGCGAAGTCGATGAGCCGGGGGTACGCGGTCGCGCCACAGATGATCAGCTTCGGCCGGTGCGCCCGGGCCAGGTCGCGTACCTCGTCGTAGTCGATCGTCTCGGTGTCCGGCCGGACGGTGTAGCCGACCGGGTGGAACCACTTGCCGGAGAAGTTCACCCGGCTGCCGTGGGTCAGGTGCCCGCCGTGCGGCAGGTCCATGGCCAGCACCGTGTCACCGGGCTGCACCAGGGCGGCGTACGCGGCCAGGTTGGCGCTCGCGCCGGAGTGCGGCTGGAGGTTGGCGTGCTCGGCGCCGAACAGGTCCTTCGCCCGGGCGACGCCCAGCTCCTCGGCCCGGTCCACCTCGGCGCAGCCGCCGTAGTAGCGCCGGCCCGGGTAGCCCTCGGCGTACTTGTTGGTGAGCGTGGAACCGAGCGCGGCCAGCACCGCGGGCGAGGTGAGGTTCTCGCTGGCGATCAGTTGCAGACCGCCGCGCAGCCGGTCCAGCTCCCCCAGCACCACCTCGGCGATCTCCGGGTCGACGGTACTGAGCTGCTGGAAGTCCGGCCCCCAGAAGGTGTCCCTCGCGTTCTCCACAGCGAAGGAGTCTACGGAGCCGCAGACTGGAGGCCGTGAGATGCCTCGTCACCGGCGCGACCGGCTACATCGGCGGGCGCCTGGCGCCCCGGCTGCTGGCCGAGGGGCACACCGTACGCTGCCTGGCCCGCACGGCCGGGCGGCTGCGGGACGTGCCCTGGGCGGCCGACGCGGAGATCGTCGAGGGCGACCTGCGCCGCCCGGAGACGCTGCCGTCCGCGTTCGAGGGCGTGGAGGTCGCGTACTACCTGGTCCACTCGCTCGGCCAGCGCGGCTTCGAGGCGGCCGACCGGGAGGCGGCGACCAACTTCGCCGAGGCGGCGCGCGCCGCCGGCGTACGCCGGATCGTGTACCTCGGCGGGCCGGAGCCGGCGGAGCGTGACGGCCTGCCCTCGGCGCACCTGCGCTCCCGGGCGGAGGTCGCGCGGATCCTGCTGGACAGCGGCGTGCCGACGGCGGTGCTGCGCGCCGCGGTGATCATCGGATCCGGCTCGGCCTCGTTCGAGATGCTGCGGTACCTGACCGAGCGGCTGCCGGCGATGGTCACTCCGCGCTGGGTGCGCAACCGGATCCAGCCGATCGCGGTCCGGGACGTGCTGCGCTACCTGGTCGGCTGCGCGCACCTGCCGGCCGAGGTGAACCGGGCCTTCGACATCGGCGGCCCGGACGTGCTGACCTTCAGCGAGATGATGCAGCGCTACGCCCGGGTGGCCGGGCTGCGCCCCCGGGTCATCCTGCCGGTGCGCCCGCTCACCCCGTCGCTGTCCTCGCACTGGGTCGGCCTGATCACGCCGGTGCCGAACGCGATCGCCCGGCCGCTGGTGGAGAGCCTGGTGCACGAGGCGGTGGCGCACGAGCACGACATCGCCGAGTACGTGCCGGACCCGCCCGAGGGGCTGACCGGCTTCGACCAGGCGGTGGCGCTGGCGCTGTCCAAGGTGCGCGACGCGCAGGTGGAGACGCGCTGGTCGAACGCGAGCGGGCCGGACGCGCCGGCCGAGCCGCTGCCGTCGGACCCGCGCTGGTCCGGCGGCACCGCGTACACCGACATGCGGGAGCGGGCGGTGGACGCGCCACCGGAGGCGCTGTGGCGGGTCATCGAGGGCGTCGGCGGCGAGCACGGCTGGTACTCGTTCCCGCTGGCCTGGTCGGTCCGCGGCTGGATGGACCGGCTGGTCGGCGGCGTCGGGCTGCGCCGGGGGCGGCGCGACCCGCATCGCCTCCAGGTCGGTGAGGCGCTGGACTTCTGGCGGGTCGAGGAGATCGTCCCGGGCGAGCTGCTGCGGCTGCGCGCCGAGATGCGGCTGCCCGGCCGGGCGTGGCTGGAGATGCGCGCCGAACCGGACGGTAACGGCGGCAGCAGGTACGTGCAGCGTGCCGTGTTCCTCCCGCGCGGGCTGCCCGGCCATCTCTACTGGGCCTCGGTGGCGCCGTTCCACGCCGTCGTGTTCGGCGGCATGGCCCGCAACATCGCCAAGGGCGCCGAACACCCGGCCGGTTAGGCGGGAGAGTCGCCCCGCAGTGCGGGGCCGAGGAGCAGTCCCCCGTCGATGACGTACTCGGCGCCGGTGATGAAGGCCGCGTCCGGCGACGTGAGGAACAACAGCAGCGCGGTGATGTCGGCGGGCTGCCCGAGTCGCGGGACGGCGAACGGCTCCGGCGAGTAGAAGTCGGCGATCGGGGCGTCGCTGCCGGCCGCCGGCTCGGTGATGAACGGAGTCTCGATCACGCCGGGGTGGATCGCGTTGACGCGGATGTTGTCGCGGCCCAGCTCCAGGGCGGCGGTCCGGGTGAGCCCACGCACCGCCCACTTACCGGCGACGTAGGGCGCGTAGAGGGCGGTACCACCCATCCCCATGGTGGAGCCGATGTTGACGATCGCTCCTCCCCCCGCGCGACGCAGCGCCGGGGCGGCCGCCTTGATGCCGAGGAAAGTGCCGGTGAGGTTGACGTCGAGGATACGAGCCCAGGTGGCCCGGTCGGTGGACTCGATGAGGGCCGGCGGGTTCTGCACCCCGGCGTTGTTGACCAGGATCGTGAGCGCGCCGAATGCCTTCTCGGTCTCCGCGACGGCGGCGACCCACGACTCCTCCCGGGAGACGTCCAGGCGGACGAACCGCGCCCGGTGTCCCAGCTCGGCGGCGAGGCCGGCGCCCCGCTGGGCGTCGATGGCGCCGATGACGACGTTGGCGCCCTCGGCGTGCAGGGCGCGAACGTGGCTGGCCCCCTGCCCACCGGTGCCGCCGGTGACGAGAACTGTCTGATTGGCGAAGCGGGACATCGGATCCTCCGGTGACGCGAGACGGATGGCGAGTCGGGCGACTCACCATGCCGACGCTACGCCCTGGGCGAATGGTGAGTCAACCCACTCGCCTCGCTATGATGGCCGCATGACCCCAGCGCCGTCGGCCTATCACCAGCGTGTGGCGGAGGAGAAGCGCGCGCTGATCGTGCAGGCCGCCACCGAGCTCTTCCTGGAGTTGGGCTACGACCGGGCCTCACTGGCGCGTGTGGCCGCCAGTGCCGGCGTGTCGAAGGCGACGCTGTTCAAGCAGTTTCCGACGAAGGCGGCTCTGTTCGACGCCATCGTCATCGACTCCTGGGCCCGCAACGAGGTCGCCGACGTGCCACCTGCCGGTGACCTGACGGCCGGATTGACGGTCCTCGGACGGCACTACGCGACGCTGTTGAGCCGGCCGGAGATGACCGACCTGTTCCGCATCGTGATCGCCGAGCTGCCACGCTTTCCCGAGCTGGCCAGAGCACATTTCGCGCAGGGCAAACTGCCGTACTTCGAGTCCGTCCGGATCTACCTCTCGGCCGAGCACGACGCGGGAGCCGCGGACGTCGCCGACCCGGAGATGGCCGCCACGCACTTCCTCGGGATGATCTCCAATTACCTGCTCTGGCCGCGCCTGGTCCTCCCGGACTGGACGGTCACCCCGGACCGCACGACAGCGGTCGTCGACGAAGCCGTCCGAACCATGGTCGCGCGATACGGCAGGCCGGCGAGCTGACCCTCAGTTGCCGGTGCGCGGGCTGGTGTGCTGGAAGGCGACCGCCTGGCCCGGCGGGACGAAGTCGCGTACCGGCTCGTCGCGCAACGCCCACGCGAGGATGCGGCCCACCGCGGCGATCTGCCGCTTCTGCACGCCGCCGCCGACCGCGTCCCGGGGGTCGTCCGGGTTCGCCGCGATCGTCGCCACCGAGAGCTGCGGCGTGAACGCGACGACCGTCTCCGTGGCGTTCCGCTCCGAGCTGCCGGTCTTGCCGGCCACCGGACGGCGCAGGCCCGGAGCCAGCTCCTCGGCCGTGCCGCCGTCGCAACGCCGGTACATCGACTGGTCGCCGACCGGGCAGCGGCTGGCGTCGGCCGCCGCGCGGGCGACCTCGGTGTCGAGCACCTGCCGGCAGTCGGTGTTCCCGGCGGGGATCTTCCGGCCGGACGGGTCGGCGATCGAGGTGACCGGCGTGGGCCGGCACCAGGTGCCCTCGGCGGCCACCGCGGCGTACGCGCCGGCCAGGTCGAGCGGCGTGGTGGCGGAGACGCCGAGCGTGAACGGGCCCCAGCTCTTCGCGCCGTCGTGGGCCATCTTCGCGTCGGCCGGAGCGCGGAACACGATGCCCAGCCGCTGGGCCATCTCGACCACCCGGTCCGCGCCGACCCGCTCGGTGAGCCAGGCGAAGTACGTGTTCACCGACCGGCCGAACGCGTCCCACATGTCCCGGTCGCCGTCCATCCAGTAGGTGTTGGCGTTCGCCGGGCACCACCGGCCGCCGCAGCTCGCCGGGCCGGCGCCGACCGGGTACTGCGTGACGTAGACGCGCGGCGCATCGAACACCGTGTCCAGCGGCAGCCCGGACTCCAACGCGGCCAGCAGGGCGAACAGCTTGAACGTCGAGCCCGCCTGGTAGCCGGTGATGCCGCCACCGCCGGCCACCAGCTGGTTGACCGTGTTCGGGTAGTTCTGCTGACCGTCCGGGTTCGCGGCCACGCCGTACGTGCGGTTCACCGCCATCGCCAGCACCCGCCCGGTGCCCGGTTGCACCACGGCGGTCGGCGCGGCGCGCGCGATCGTCTCCGGGTAGATCTCCCGCACCTGCTCGCTCGCCTTGGCCTGCACGTCCGGGTCGAGCGAGGACACGATCGACCAGCCACCGCGGCGCAGCGTGCGCTGCCGCTCGTCCACCGTCTCGCCGAACGCCGGCTGGGCGTTCCACCACTGGGTGAACCAGTCGCAGAAGAAGCCCCAGTCGTTGTGGTCGGCGGGCACCGCGGCGCAGTCGTTCGGGGTGGTGTTGGGCGCCAGCGCCAGCTCCGCCGCCTTCGCCGCCTCGGCGTCGGCCGCGCTCGCCCGGCCGGTCTCCACCATCCGGTCCAGCACGTACGCCCGCCGTTGCCGCGCCGAGTCGGCGTCGCCGTTGATCGGGTCGTCCGCCGGGGACCGGACCAGCCCGGCGAGCAGCGCGGCCTGGGCCAGCGTGAGCCGGTCCGGTGTGGTGGAGAAGTAGCGCTTGCTGGCGGCGGCGATGCCGTACGCCCCGGCGCCGAAGTACGCGATGTTCAGGTAGCGCCCGAGGATCTCGTCCTTGCCGATCTGCCGTTCCAGCGTCAGCGCGTACCGCATCTCGCGGATCTTGCGCCCGACGGTGATCTCGGTGGCGGCGGCGCGCTGCTCCTCGGTCAGCCGGGGGTCCCCGGCCAGCGCGTTGCGCACGTACTGCATGGTCAGCGTGGAGGCGCCCTGGCGGGTGCCCTCGCGGCGGTTGGCGGTGAACGCCCGCGCGACGCCGCGCACGTCGACGCCGTGGTGCTCGTAGAAGCGCACGTCCTCGGCGGCCACGATGGCGTCGCGCATCACCGGCGCCACCTCGGCGACCGGCACGTCCACCCGGTCCTCGACGTAGAACGAGGTGATGAGCGTCCGCCCGTCGTTGGCGTACAGGTTGGACCGCTGTGCCGGCTGCGGCGTCTTGAGCGCTTCCGGCAGCGCGGTGTACGGCATCAGGTTCTTCAGGCCCAGCCCGAAGACCAGCGCGGCCGGCAGCGCCGCGACGGCCAGGACCAGCCCGGCGAGCACGCCGGCGAGCACAACGGTGAACAGTTTGTCGAGATAGGCCCGGTTCATCAGCTCTCCCCGCAGGAGCCGGCCGTACGGACCAGTTCAGAATGACCCGAATGTTCGCTTTAGCCGACACCTTCCGAGAAAGGCGCAGAAAGTTCGCGAGGAAGGATGAATCTCAGGGCAACAGCGCGGCAGCCAGCGGCTGCACCGTCTCCTCGATCTCGTCCGCGACCCGGCTGAAGCACTGGTCGCCCCGGCCCCACGGATCGTCCAGATCGTCGGTGGGCAGCGCGGAGGCGTTCTGCCGGGCCGCGTCGACAGCCGCCACGAGCGCGACGCCGCGCGCGTACACGGCGTCCGGCGTGGGCTCGGCCGGCGGCAGCGCGGCGCGGTCCAGCCCGCCGAGCAGACGGCCGAACTCACCCAGCACGAACGTGCGCGCGGCGGCGTCCGGCCGCAGCGCCACCACGTACTCCTGCTGGTCGGCGGTGGCGGTGAGCACCAGGTCGGCGGCGTCGATCAGGTCCGAGCGCAGCCGCCGGGCGGCGAACCCCTCGGTGTCGCCACCGCGCGAGAGCACCTGGCGGGCCGCGGGCGGGTTCATCTCCTCGCCCGCGTGCCAGCCGCCGGTGCCGGCGCTGTGGCTGTGCACGAGCGCGTCCGAACCGGCCGGGTCGACGCCGAGACGGGCCAGCCGCTCCCGGACCGCGAGCAGCAGCAGCCGCTCGGCCATCGGCGACCGGCAGATGTTGCCCATGCAGACGTGCAGGACGGTGAAGGGCGGCACTCAGATCCCCCGCTCGTCGAGGATGCCCGGCACGACCTCCCGCAGCTTCGCCAGCGTCACCGCGCCCTCACGCAGCACCCGCGGCACCTCGCCGGTCAGGTCGACGATCGTGCTCGGCACCGGGTCCACCGCCGGCCCGGCCTCCAGGTAGGCCCGCACGCCGTAGCCGAGCTGGTCGCGCGCCTCCTCGGCGGTGAGCGCGGCCGGCTGGCCGACCTTGTTGGCCGACGCGACGGCCATCGGCCCGGTCTCCCGCAGCACCTCCAGCGCCACCGGGTGCAGCGGCATCCGCACCGCCACCGTCCCGCTGGTGTCGCCCAGGTCCCAGGCCAGGCTCGGCGAGTGCTCCACGACGATGGTCAGCGCGCCCGGCCAGAACGCCTCGACCAGGTCGCGGGCCGCGCCGGGCAGCGAGAACACCAGGCCGTCGAGCGTGTGCCGGGAGCCGATGAGCACCGGGGGCGCCTGCCGGGCGCCGCCCTTGGTGTCCGCCAGGGCCTTCACCGCGTACGGCGTGAACGCGTCCGCCCCGATGCCGTAGACCGTGTCGGTCGGCAGGACGACGAGTTCCCCGTTCTTGACCGCCTCGATGGCAGCGGCGATGCCGCGGTCCCGGTCGGCGGGCGACCGACAGTCGTAGAGCATCACGAGGAGTCAGTCTGCCACGCCCGGGCGGTCTCGGCGTGGGTGCCGTCCGCCCGCCGGGACGCGCTCGCCCAACGGGGCCGCCCGGCCAGGTCCCGGTGCTCCTCGACGCGGTCGTAGCGGCCGTCGCCGCGCAGCAGCGCGGGCACCGCCGCCGCGTGCGTGTCGTCGTGCTCGATCCCGATCGCGCCGCCCGGGCGCAGCAGCTCGGCGGCCCGGCGCACCACCGGGCGGATCACGTCCAGCCCGTCCGCCCCGCCGAACACCGCCTCGTCCGGGTCGTGCCCGGCCACCTCCGGCGGCACCGCCACCGACCTCGGCACGTACGGGGGGTTGCACAGCAGCACGTCGACCCGCCCGGCCAGGCCGGCCAGCAGCTCCGGACCGGTCACGTCGGCGGCCACCACCTCGACCGGCCGGTCCCCGGCGGCAGCCCGGTCGGCCGCGTTGCGCCGCAGCCAGGCCAGGGCGGCCGGGGACCGTTCCACAGCCACCACCCGGGCCGCGGGCACCTCCTGCGCCACCGCCAGGGCGATCGCGCCGGAGCCGCTGCACAGGTCGACCACGAGCGGCGCGGCGTGCTCCCGGGCCCGCTCGATCCCCCACCCGGCCAGCAGCTCGGTCTCCGGCCGGGGCACGAACACGCCCGGCCCGACCGCCAGCTCCAGGTGCCGGAAACCGGCCGAGCCGAGCAGGTGCTGCAACGGCTCCCGGGTCACCCGCCGCCCGACGAGGGCGTCCAGGCGGTCACGCTGCGCCGGGGTGAAGCCGTCGGCCAGCGCCAGCCGGCCGCGTGGCACGTCCAGGACGTACGCGGCCAGCTGCTCGGCCTCGGCGCGGGGCGCCTCGACGCCCGCCGCGGCGAGCGCGCGCGCCACCCGGTTGATCACCAGCGAGGCGCGTTCGCGTTCTGTCCCTTCGGACGGGTGTTGCGGGAGTGCGGTCACGCAATAATCATGAGGCGTCGCGGCTCACCTCACGAGCGGGTGCGTCCGGGCGCACACCGCAGGGAGGTCGCGAGTGGGCTGGCTCGACCAGGTCGAGGACCAGGTTGACGCTCTCCGACGCGCACGGTCACTGCAGGAGGCCAGCCGGTCCGCGGAGGCGTGCGTCCTGCTCGACCGCGTCATCCGCACCACCGGCGACCCGTACGCCCGCGCCGACGCGCTCGTGCAGCGCCTGTCCGCGCTGATCAACCTCGGCCGGACCGCCGAGTTCACCCGGGCCGTCGAGGACGCCTCCGCCGCGGTACGCGACCTCGCCGAGCCCTACCTGCACGGGCACCTCAACGCGCTCGCCGCGCTCGCCGCCCACCACCAGGGCGCGCTGGACCGGTGCGTGATGCACCTGGTCCGGGCCGCCCGCGCGCTGGGCGCGGACGACACGCCGGACCGGGACACCGCGTGGGGCTGGCACGACCTCGCGATGGCGTACTCGTACCTGAGCTTCCACGGCCACGCGCTGGGCGCGATCGAGCGGGCCCGCGAGGTGGGGCTCAGCGCCGGCATCCCGGAGGAGACGTTCGCCGCGCCGGGGATCCGGCTGCGCAACGCGGTGGCGCTGGACCACAACGGCGACAGCGACGGCTGCCTGCGGGTGCTGCGCGACGTCGCCGGTGACCTGGCCCGCTTCCTGCGCGGCGGGCGGGCCGGCAACCTGCGCCCCAGCAGCCTCGCCGCGTACGGCTACGCGGCCGCCCGGCGGGCCGCGCTCGGCGACCGGGTGGAGTCCGCCGGGGACGCCGACCCGAAACGGCTGCTCGGCCACGGCGGCGACAGCGCCCGCGCCCGCGACCTGCGCCAGCTCGGTCAGGTCTGCCTGGCCGTCGCCGCCAACCGCCCGATCGAGGCGGTCACCCGGCTGGACGCGCTCCAGGTCTCCGACGAGACGCTCGGCGCGGCCGAGGCACCCCGGCTGCGCAGCGTCGCGCTGGCCCGGGCCGGCGACCACGCGGGCGCGCACCGGGCCGACCGGCACGCGTTCCGGCTGGCCGCGCGGCGCAGCGACCGGCTGCGGGACGTCTACATCGACGGCATCGCCGCCCGGATCGACCACGAGGAGATGCGCCGCGAGGCGGCCCGGTACGAGGGCGAGGCGCTCACCGACCCGCTCACCGGCCTGCCCAACCGGCGCCGGCTGGAGCGCTACCTGGGCGCCGTGGTGTCCCGGGGCGAGCGCGTGGTGATCGGCGTCTGCGACCTCGACGGGTTCAAGGCGGTGAACACCCGCCACGGCCACCACTCCGGCGACCTGGTGCTGCAACGGGTCGCCGGGGTGATCAACCGGGTGATGCGGCGCGGCGACTTCGTGGCCCGCTACGGCGGCGACGAGTTCGTCGTGGTGCTGCCCGACACCGTCATGCCCGAGGCGGTCGAGGTGGCCCGGCGGATCGAGGCCGCCGTCCGCACCGAGGACTGGGAGTCCCTGGTCCCGGGCACGCCGGTCGGGGTGACGATCGGTTTCGCCGAGGTCGACGGCAGCACCACTGTCAGCGTCCGGGAGGCGCTCGGCACCGCGTTCGAGCTGGCCGACCGGGAGATGCTGCGCGCCAAGGCGCGACCACGCGCGAGCTGAGCGGTAAGGAAGGGCCCCCTGTTAACGCCTCCGGTAGAGGAAGGGCCCCCTGTTAACACCCAGCGGTCAGCGGCGGGACAGCTCCGTCTCGCCGGCCAGGCGGGCCGCGCGGTCCGCCTCGGCCAGCGCGTCGAGCACCCCGTCCAGCTCGCCGGCCAGCGCCAGGTCCAGGTTGTACGCGGTGTAGCCGATGCGGTGGTCGGTGATCCGGTTCTGCGGGAAGTTGTAGGTGCGGATCCGCTCGGACCGGTCCACGGTGCGGACCTGCGCCTTGCGGGCGTCCGACGCCGCCGCGTCGGCCTGCTCCTGGGCCGCGGCGAGCAGGCGGGCCCGCAGGATGCGCATGGCCTGCTCGCGGTTCTGCAGCTGCGACTTCTCGTTCTGGCAGGACACCACGATGCCGGTCGGCACGTGGGTGATCCGTACCGCCGAGTCGGTGGTGTTCACCGACTGCCCGCCGGGGCCGGACGAGCGGAACACGTCGATGCGCAGCTCGTTCGGGTCGATGGTGACGTCGACGTCCTCCGCCTCGGGCAGCACCAGCACGCCGGCGGCGCTGGTGTGGATCCGGCCCTGCGACTCGGTCACCGGGACGCGCTGCACCCGGTGCACGCCGCCCTCCCACTTGAGCCGGGACCAGACCCCGTTGCCGCCCTCCGGCACGCCCTTGCTCTTGATCGCCAGCGACACGTCCTTGACGCCGCCGAGGTCGGAGTCCTGGGCGTCGATCACCTCGGTGACCCAGCCGTGCCGCTCGGCGTACCTGGTGTACATCCGCAGCAGGTCCCCGGCGAACAGCGCCGACTCCTCGCCGCCCTCGCCGGCCTTGATCTCGACGATCACGTCCTTGGCGTCGTGCGGGTCGCGCGGGATGAGCAGTTCCGCGAGCCGTTCCTCGAGCGCCGGCAGGGAGCTGGCGATGGCCTCCGCCTCGGTGGCGAACGTCGGGTCCTCGGCGGCCAGCTCGCGCGCGGCGGCCAGGTCGGCGCGGGCCTGCTCCAGTTCGCCGGCCGCCTTGTGCAGCGGGACCAGTTCGGCGTACCGGCGGCCGACCCGCCGGGCGGTGCCCTGGTCGGCGTGGATGGCCGGGTCGGCCAGCCGCCGCTCCAGCTCGGCGTACTCGTCGAGGAGGGCGGCCAGGCGCTCACTGCTCATGCTGCGGATGCTCCTTGGGTGTGAAAACCGGCGCAAACGGACGAACGCCCGTGCCCGGCAGGAGCCGGACACGGGCGTCGTCGACGGAGCTACTTGGCCTTCTTGCCCTGAACCTTGGCGTACTTCTGCTGGAACTTCGCGACCCGACCGGCGGTGTCCAGCACGCGCTGCTTACCGGTGTAGAACGGGTGGCAGGCGCTGCAGGTCTCGACGCTGATGGCGCCGCCCTTGGCGGTGCTGCGGGTCGTGAAGGTGTTGCCGCAGGAGCAGCGGACCTCGGTGGTCACGTACTCCGGGTGGATGTTGGGCTTCATGTCGCCTCGGTCCTTTCGTCGGTGGTCGCCGGGTCGCCGTCGATGCTCCCCGTCGTCCGCGACGGGCTCGGGCGTGAACCGGAACCGGTGGCCGATTGACCAGTCTGCCACGGGCGTCTTCCACCCGGCACAGGAGGTCCGCCACCCGCAACGCCCGCCCACACTCCCGCATTCCCACCCCCACGCCCCCCACCCTGCTGATCATGAACTTGGCGGCAATTCCTGTCGCTTTTGTCCAGGTCAACTTCATGAT
>NZ_JAGPXV010000249.1:0-8008 GCF_018070405.1 Micromonospora sp. D75 | reverse complement strand
GCCGGTGAACACCACGGTCCGCACGCCCCGGCCGCGCAGGATCAGGTCCAGTTCGGTGCCGGAGAATCCGCCGAGCCGGGTGCCGGTGACCACGACGTCGCCGGGCTGTCGCCCGACCTCGTCGACGATGCGGGTCTTCGGGTCGCCCTCCAGGAACGCCCCGCGTTCGGCGATCATCGCGAAGCTCGGGGTGTTGGTGATCAGGTCCGGGTAGCCGGGCCGGTAGGCGACCCGGGTGAAGACCACGAGGCCGCCCGCCGCCCGCGCGGCGGCGGCGACCCGGGCCGCGTTCGCCGCCACGCCGTGCCGGGCCACCTGGTCGGCGAAGAACGGGCCGAAGACGCCGTCCGGGCTGACCACCTCGGGTTGCCAGTGGACGCCCACGACCGCGGTGTGCTCCCAGTCGATGCGCTGCATGTCGATCCCGTCACGGTGCGGAGAGCTGCTGTGGCGCCAGCTCGTAACGGCTCAGGCCGCCGGCGGCGGTGCTCCTGCCGAAGGCGTCCAGCCGCCCCCAACGACCGGGGACGTCGAGCAGCGCCACGTAGTCGAGGCTAGCAGGCAGAGCCGGCCGGGCCACGAGATCGTCGCCGACCGGCCGCAGGCCGAGCATCGTCCGCAGGAGCAGCAGCGGCGCTCCGGCCGACCACGCCTGCGGGCTGCACGCGGTCGGATACCGGATCGGGTAGCGGGTCTCGGACCGGTCGTGCCCGGCGAACGCCTCCGGCAGCCGGCCGTCGTAGAAGGCCGCCGCGTCCAGGATGCCGGCCGCGACGCGGGCCGCCTCCTCGGCGTACCCGTAGCGCCGCAGTCCCCAGGCGATGAACGAGTTGTCGAACGGCCAGATGGTCCCGACGTGGTAGCCCACCGGGTTGTAGCGCGCCTCGCCCTCGGCCAGCGTGCGGACACCCCAGCCGCTGAACATCGCCGGTGACATCAGGTGCCGCACCAGGGCCTCGGCCTTCGGCTCCTCGACGATGCCGCTCCACAGCAGGTGGCCGATGTTCGACGACAGGGCGTCCACCTTGCTGCCGTCGCCGTCCAGCGCCAGCGCCATGTACTCGCCGTCGTCGATCCAGAAGTCGTGGTTGAAGCGGCGCTTGAGGTCGGCGGCGTCCCGCTCCAGCCGGTCCGCGTACGCCGCGTCGTGCCAGATCTCGCGGGCCAGCCGGGCGGTGCGCACCTTCGCGTCGTACGCGTACCCCTGGAGTTCGCAGGTGGCGCGCGGGAAGCCCGGCAGCCGGCCGTCGCGGTAGGAGATGCTGTCCCAGGAGTCCTTCCAGCACTGGTTCTCCAGGCCGTTCACCGGGTTGCGCCGCTCGTAGGAGACGTAGCCGTTGCCGGCCCGGTCGGCGTAGTGGTCGATCCAGTCGACGGCCGCCCGCGCCTCCTGCTCCACCGCGCGCACGAGGGCGGCGTCGCCGGTCCACCGCTCGTACTCGTCGAGCAGCACGAGGAACAGGGGAGTGGCGTCCGCGCTGCCGAAGTAGGGGCTGTGCGGCGTCTCGTCGAAGACGGTCAGCTCGCCGTAGCGCATCTCGTGCAGGATCCGGCCCGGCTCCTCCTCCCGGAAGTCGTCGATCCGGCTGCCCTGGCGGAAGGCGAGCACGGTGAGCGTGGTGGCGGCGAGCTCCGGTGCGAACGGCAGCGCCTGGAGGCTGGTGAGGATGCTGTCGCGGCCGAACAGGCTCATGAACCAGGGCAGCCCGGCGGCCAGCACGCACCCGGTCCCGGCGAGGAACGGGCTGAACCGCAGCGCGGCCAGGTCGATGAGGCTCTGCCGGTAGGTGTTCTGCAACGGACCCCAGCTGGTCTCCAGTCGCGGCGCCCGGTCCAGCCACTCCCGTAGCTCGGCGGGCTTGTCCCGGGCGTTGCCCTCGACCCGTCCGGGCAGGCTGAGCCGTTCCAGTCCGCGGGGCAGGGGGAGGTCCGGCTCGGCGGTCAGCCGGGTCTGCCACCGGCCGTGCGGTTCGATGTGCACGCGCAGCGTCAGGCCGTTCTCGTCCACCTCCGCCGGAGCCGTCGCCGACACGATCGTCTCGCGGCGGTAGCGTTCGCGCTGGTAACCCAGGACGAGTCGCGGGCCGTCGACCCGCCGGTAGTGCCGCCCCTCCCGGTTCGTCGTGCCCTCCTTGACCGCGAAGAGGTCCGCGAAGTCCGCGTCCACCTCGATCCGTACGGTCAGGTCGACGGCTCGCCGGTCGTTGTTGACCAGGAACAGTTCCTCGTGGAGTCCGCTGTTCAGCCTGTGGGTGCGGCGCACCTCGAGCGTGCTGTTGACGTAGACGTCCTGCGCGCCCGGGACCAGGTAGAACCGGTTCTCGAAGTACTGGATGTCGTCGATGGACAGCGTGCTGAGCCGCTCGCCGTCGATGGTGAGCTGCCACCGGGACAGCAGGCGGGTGTCGTGGGCGAACAGGCCGTGGGTGCCGTCGGCCGCCGGGACGATGTCGCCGGCCCGGTCGCAGACCAGGAAGATCGTCCCGTCGAAGATGCCGACGTGGTCGTCACCCATGATCGTCTCCCCGGTGTCCTTCCGGGCGCGAGCCGGGCGGGGAGGGGAACAGCCGGCGTACGGTCGCGAACAGCCGGGGGCTGCCCTCCACCTCGGCCTCGCCGCGCAGGACGGTGGTCAGGAAGTACGCCTCGCCCCGGGCGATCCGGTCGAAGACGGCCCGGTCCGCCCGGACGACCGCGTCCCCGCCGGTGGCCTGCCGTGCCGCGGTGACCTCGCCCCGGGCGATGGAGACCAGCCAGTGGTCGACCGACCCGTCACCGGCGATGTCGAACCGGACGCTGCCCTCGTGGAGCGCTGTCAGCCCGCGCTGCCGGCGCTGCCCCAGGCTCCGGAAGAACTCTTCGGTGGCGTCGACCATCGGCCCTCCTCCCGATGGCGCTATTCCCCGCCACGGGGCCTGTCGCCTCACCCGGATCGGGTGAAACCGCTGATCTAGTCCTCGCGCAGGCGGCGCAGGATGCGGGTCAGCTCGGCCCGGTCGTCCGGCGAGAGCGCGCCGAAGAACCGTTCCGCCTCGGTGGCCCGCGCCTGCCGGATCGCGGCGCCCACCCGCTCGCCCTCGGCGGTGGGCGCGACCAGCGTGGCCCGCCGGTCGGCCGGGTCGGGCCGGCGTTCGACCAGCCCGCGCTCCTGCAACCCGTCGATCACCTCGGTGGCCGATCGCGGCGCGATGCGCAGGTGCTCGGCGAGCGCGCCGGGACGCAGCGCGCCGTGACGCATCAGCACGCCCAGCGCCCGCGCCTGCCCGGGGCTGATCTCCCACGGCGCAAGCGCGCGCTTGGTCTGGTGCCGCAGCCGGCGGGTCACCGCCCAGAACGTCTCGGCCAGGCTCTCGTCGCTGCCGTCCACGGGGAATACGGTAACAGGCTTTCGTGTTGTTCCCTCATGTTGAGGTAACCTCAGCATTATCCCCCCACATGAGGAGCACCCTTGGATCGCATCCCCGACGGCCGTCGCGACGGCCGAACCGTCTCCCCGGCCGAGAAGGCCCAGGCCCGCGACGTGTCCCTGCGCCGGATCGGCGGCCTGTTCACCGCCCACCGCGGCCCGCTCGCCACCGTGGTGGCGATCATCGTGGCGTCCTCGATCATCGCGATGGCCACGCCGTTCCTGCTGCGTACCGTGATCGACAGGGCCCTGCCCGAGCGTGACCTGACGCTGCTGGCCTGGCTGGTCGCGGGCATGGTCGCGGTCGCCGCCGTCACCGCCGTGCTCGGCGTCGCCCAGACCTGGATCTCCACCCGCGTCGGCCAGCAGGTCATGCACCGGCTGCGCGCCGACGTCTTCGCGCACCTCCAGCGGCAGTCGATCGGCTTCTTCGTGCGCACCCGCACCGGCGAGGTCCAGTCGCGCATCACCAACGACATCGGCGGCATGCAGGCGGTCGTCACCTCCACCGCCACCTCGATCGCCGCCAACCTCACCACAGTGGTCGCCACCACCATCGCCATGCTGGCGCTGAGCTGGCGCCTCACGCTCGTCTCGGCGGTCGTGCTGCCGCCCGCGCTGTGGCTCACCCGCCGCGTCGCCCGGCTGCGCCGGGAGATCACCGCCCAGCGCCAGCGCGAGCTGGCCGACCTCACCGTGACCATCGAGGAGGGGCTGTCGGTCAGTGGCGTCCGGCTGGCCAAGACGCTCGGCACCGGCCCGGCCCTGGTCGACCGGTTCACCGCGTCCTCGGCCCGCCTGGTCGACCTGGAACTGCGCTCCGAGCTGGCCGGACGCTGGCGGATGGCCGCCATGAGCATCGTCTTCGCCGCCATCCCCGCGGTGATCTACCTCGGTGCCGGGCTGCCCGGCACCGCCGGCACGCTCACCATCGGCACGCTCGTCGCGTTCACCGCCCTGCAGGGCAACCTGTTCCGGCCGCTGATGGGCCTGCTCAACGTGGGCGTCACGCTCACCGCGTCGCTTGCGCTGTTCGCCCGCATCTTCGAATACCTCGACCTGCCCGTCGAGGTCGCCGAGCCGGCCCGCCCGGTCCCGCTCGACCCGGCCACCGCCCGCGGCCACCTGCGCGTCGAGGACGTCACCTTCAGCTACCCGGGCAGCGACACCGCCGCCCTCGCGGGCGTCAGCCTGGACGTCCCGGCCGGCACCAGCCTCGCCCTGGTGGGGGAGACCGGCTCCGGCAAGAGCACGCTCGCCGCGCTGATCAGCCGGCTGCACGACCCGGACGCCGGCCGCATCACCATCGACGGGATCGACCTGCGCGACCTGCGCCCGGCCGATCTGGCCGCCGTCGTGGGCGTGGTCAGCCAGGAGACGTACCTGCTGCACGGCACCGTGCGGGACAACCTCCGGTACGCGCGTCCGGACGCCACCGACGCCGACATCGAGGCCGCCGCCCGCGCCGCCCGCATCCACGACCTCATCGCCGCGCTGCCCGACGGGTACGACACCATGGTCGGCTCGCGCGGCCACCGGTTCTCCGGCGGCGAGCAGCAGCGCCTGGCGATCGCCCGGACCCTGCTGCGCGACCCGCGGATCCTGGTGCTGGACGAGGCGACCAGCGCGCTGGACGCCGAGACCGAACGCGCGGTCCAGCGGGCGTTGGACGAGCTGGCCCGGGGCCGCACCGTGGTGACCATCGCGCACCGGCTCTCCACCGTGCGCGACGCCGACCGGATCGCGGTGCTCGACCACGGCCGGATCGTCGAGTCCGGCACCCACGACGCG
Source organism: Micromonospora sp. D75 (assembly GCF_018070405.1). Taxonomy (NCBI): domain Bacteria; kingdom Bacillati; phylum Actinomycetota; class Actinomycetes; order Micromonosporales; family Micromonosporaceae; genus Micromonospora; species Micromonospora sp. D75. The sequence goes on along the minus strand of NZ_JAGPXV010000249.1, from coordinate 2,811 downwards.
CTGCTGGACCGGCGCGGCCGCTACGCCGCCCTGGTCGGCTGACCGTAGGAAAGTTTTGATCGAGCATTCATCCGTGTAGCTATTTACCCGGCCTCCGCGCGGCCCATAGCATCGACCTGGATCACTCGATGCGAGGAGGGGAACGATGTCGCTGATGACCACCGCCGCCCGGTGGCGCGTGCCGGCGCTGCTCACGACCGCCGTCGTCGCGGGCGCGATGCTCGGCGTGCAGCCCGCGCAGGCCGCCCGGCCGGGCTTCCGGATGCCGTTCCTGTGCGGCCAGACCTGGCAGGGCAACAACTGGAACGGGCACAGCCCGGCTCACGCCATCGACTGGAACCACTACGACGCCAACGGCAGCCCGGACGACCTCAACCGCCGGACGGTCGCCAGCGCCGCCGGCACCGTGCTGGAGTCGTACTACTCCACCACCTCCGGCTACGGGAACACCATCGTCATCGGGCACGGCGACGGCTGGCGCACCCGGTACGCCCACCTCAACTCGCGCGCGGTGGCCACTGGCGACACCGTGAAGCGCGGCGACGTCATCGGCCGGGTCGGCGCGACCTCGGCGAAGTACGACCTCAGCCCGCACCTGCACTACGAGCAGATCCACAACGGCAGCGTCGTGGTGGCCGTCGTGCAGGGCGTGACCTGGTCAGACGGGCTGAAGCGCAACCAGAAGAGCACCAACGGCTGCTGATCGGCCTCGCCGCGTACCTGACCGCCCGCCGGACCCGGCCGGACGAGGCGGCCGTAGCGGGCTGACCGCCGCCGTCCGCCCGTGCGGCGCGTCAGACTGCCGGTGGCTGCGGCTCGCCGGGGCGCGGTCGCTGCCCCGGAGCCGGGCGCGGCGCGGGCGGGGGGAGCAGCGGCTCCAGCGGGAACAGGTCCGCCGGCCCGTTGGCGTCCGGCGCTCGCGGCGCGGGCCTCGCTCCCGCCGCCTCCGGCTGCCGGTCGCGCCGGTCCCGCTCGTCGGCGTACTCGGCGCGGCGGCGGGCCAGGTCGCGCTCGCACTCCAGCGCGATGCGCTGCTCCCAGTACGGCTGGAGCAGCCGGCGCACCCGCTCGTCCAGATGCACCGTGACGTCCGGCTCGCAGGCGACCGTCACCTCCCCGCGCGCGTACGTCCAGGGCGGTGGATCGTCCTCGGCCAGCGCCGCCGTCAGCGCGGCGTGCAGGTCACGCGGCCGGTGCGGCGGCACCTCCACCGCGTAGCGGACGGCCAGCCGGTGCAGCCGCTGCGTGGCCTGCGCCTGGAAGTAGTCGACGTACCAGCCGAACAGCTCCGGCCGCGCGGTCTCCGACGACCAGGTGTAGGTGACCCGCACCAGGAACACGTACACCTGGCCCTGCGCCGGCACCACGAGCGGCTCCGGGGCGCGCCGGTCGACTGTGGTCACCGGCGTCTCCGGCTCCTCGGTCCACCAGAGCCGCCGCAGCGTAGGCTGCGCGCCGTCCCAGAAACGCCGGGTCCGCAGGCGCGCCGCGTCGCCGAGCGCCCGCGCCCGTACCCGCCAGCCGTTGCGCGGCGCGGGCCGCTGGTCGGCCGGCCCCGGATCCTCCGGCACCGCGGTCATCGCACTCCCTCCCTGCCGGATCGCGGCACCGCGTCCCGCGGCGTCGCCGGGACGCGCGGGCCGTCGGGTGAGGGGTGGCCGGACCGCCGTGGCGGTCCGCGATCCACGCTAACAACAGCGACCGGTGTACGCGCGCAGCCGCGCGGACGGCTCCGCCCCGCCGGTTGACCGATCGGACGAGCCGTCCCGTAGTCCTATCCGTGGGACTCGGGGCGGGTTCGGTCCCGTTCACGAGACCGACCATCCAAACTCGATCGGCATGCCTTGATCTGTTATCGAAGCGCTTCGTAGCGTGAGGCTCCGCGATGCTTCGGGGGAGGACCAGAACGCATGGGCGTAGACGCTCGCCACGCCGCCGGCCAGACCGTGACGTACGTGCGGTCCCTGGCGGAGCGGCAGTACGACCGGGTCTGGACTCCGGACTTCCTGCACCTCACCCCCGACGTACAGGGCTTCGCCGTCTTCCACCGCGGTGGCCTGGTGCTGGTCTACGGCGCGGTGTCGCCGGAGGACCCGGCCCGCTGGGTCTTCCGGATGGCCTGCGCGGCCGGCGCCGACGTGCCGGACATCTCCGGGGCCATGGCCTGGGCGAACATCCGCAACCGGCTGGCCGAGGAGGGGCGTTACTACTGCGTCGTCAAGGCCGACCAGAGCGCCTGCCACGTGGTGTTCGCGCTGGACGTCCGCAGTCCGCTGCTCGACGACGCCACCGCGCCCGACGCGCAGGCGCTGCGCGAACTGCTGCACTTCTCGCTCGCGGTGTGCGTGCACAACGCCGTGGCGGACTTCCGCGATCTGGCGTCCTACCTGCCGGCGCGGCCGCTCGCGCCGACCGAGATCGACGCCTGGACGCTGTTCGCCGGCACCCAGGACTGATCGCGCGGCAACGGTTCGCGGGCCCGGCGCAGCCCGGCGAGCTGCACGAAGATCTCCCGCTTCGCGGTCGCGGTGCCTCGACGGTCGAGCACGTAGCCGGTCAACCAGATCCAGCCGGTGTGCGTCACCTCGGCGCCGACCGACACGACCCGGAACGTGAGCGCCCGGTCGCCGCCGAACTGCACGGACGCTCGGCCGTCGACTCGCAGCAGGTCACCGGGTTGCGGGCGCACCGCTACCAGTGGCCGTCGTTCGGCGGGCGGCACTCGCGGGCGTGCATGGTCTGCCAGTCCCGCAGGGCGCGCTTCAGCCTGTCGTTCTCCTGCGCGAGCAGGCGTACCTGTCGGTGCAGCTC
>NZ_JAGPXV010000248.1:0-8037 GCF_018070405.1 Micromonospora sp. D75 | reverse complement strand
GCGGTACCCTCTTGGCGCGACGACCGTCGGCGCGCGCCCGTAGCTCAGCGGATAGAGCAGGGGACTTCTAATCCCAAGGCCGCAGGTTCGAATCCTGCCGGGCGCACCATCCCCACCGCAGGCCAGATCGTCAGCGGGCTACAGGTTGTTGATCCGGGCCAGCAGCTCCGCCTCGGTCAGGTTCTCCAGGACCTCGTCCTGCTTGCGGCCCAGGACCGCCAGCAGCTTCTCCTTCTCCAGCTTCTTGGCCGCCGCCGCCTTCGCCGCCTGGTCCTCGGCGAGGCGGACGGCGATGACGTGCTTGACGACCTCCAACTTGGTCTCCAGGGTCGCCTTGGCCGGATTGGCCTCGGTGGCCACGAACGACTCGGTGTCGACGGCCTTCAGTTCAGCGTTGACCGCCTTGGCCACGTCGTCGAGGCTGAAGCCGGACTTGGCGGTCAGCGAAAGCTCCCACAACTGCTCCGTGGTCAGCAGTCCCTTGGCCGACGGATAGCGGAACTTCTCCCGGGTGGCCTTCTCAAAAATGGTCACGGTGACCTCTCTCCGATTTCTGGGTAGGGGATCAGAACTGGATGCTGACGAGGCGGCGCCGACCGCCGGTCATGGTCACCTTGGCGACCACAGAGTTACGGATCGTGGAACTGAAGCCGAGGCCGGAGAGCTGATCCGGAGAGGGCTCGCACTTGGTGCGGTCGCCGAGAACCTCGAACACCTTGCGATGCGGTTGCAGGTCGGCGCGGAGGAACTCGTTGTAGATCCCCCGCGTCGGCTGGTCGTTCACGCACCCCTTCAGGATGAAGAAGTAGTGCCGGTTGCCGACCTCGTTGTCGTCGAAGTAGTTCGGCGAGTACATGATCGTGGACACCGGTACGAACTGTTCGGTGGTGATCCCCCACAGTTCCTTGCCCGCACTGCCCCGCTGCACGTCCTTACCCGGCCGGAAAGCGGTGATCACGCCGCCGGTGACCGTCATCCGGCCGACCTCGACGGTCTCCTTGTGGCCGATCGCGCGCTCGTGGCGGTAATGCTCGATCTTCCCGTCGCTCTCGGTCTCGATCACGAAGCCGACCTGGGCGCTGTCCCGCTTGCGGTACTGGTTCACCTCGATCCGGTACTCACCGTCGGGGACGTGGTCGGTCCAGGTGACGTTCTCCACCGGCTCGCGGGAGAACGGCCCGCTGGCGTTCATGTCGACGTCCAGCTTGTCGCGCTTCTCCTGGTACCAGATGTGGTCGCCGTTTGGTTCGAACACGTGCAGGTCGAGGTCGTCGTGGTTGAACCAGGACAGGCTCACCCGCAGCTTGCCGGTGACGTTGCCGCCGGCCCGCTTGACCTTCTCCCGGATCGAGTCGGCGACGTTGCCGCCGTACGACCAGGCGAAATCGTTGTCCCACCTGAACAACCGCGGAGCGGCCGGGTGCCGGCCGGTCGTGAGACTGACGAAGTGCGGCTCGTGGGTGTTGGCGACCCACAGGTCGATGGAGGTGGCGCCGGGCAGGATGTCCTTCAGGAAGGAGACCACGGGGATCTCCTCCGGCTTCGCGTCACGAAGGCGCGCACCTGTCGACGTCGTAGTGGCCGCCTGCATGAGCAGCCCTTCGATGCCGTCCTTCATCTGCGGCTGGGTGTCGTTGTCGACCCACAGCACGTTGTTGACCGACACGTCGGACAGCCGGGCGAACCGTCGCTGCAACGACTCCTCGATGCCCAACTCGTCGATGGTCTTCATGGCAGCCTTGACCATGGCCGGGGTGATCAGCGCCGTGGGGCGCTGGTAGTTCTGCGGCGCCACCTTCGTCTCGAACGACCGGACCGCCTGCTCCAGGTCGACGCCGGCGGAGAGAGCCTGGACGAGGGTGCCGATCACCGTGTTGCGCAAGCGTGCCGCCGGGTTCATGGCGTTGGCGAAGACGAAGGCCCGTCCGTCGGTCGCCTTCGTCCACCGGTTCTGCAGCGACCGGAACTCGGTCACCGCCCGACGATGCTCCGTGCCGCGGTAGAGGGCGTTGTCGTCGATGAGGTCGACGACGGTGTCCAGAGCGTGCGGGGTCAGCTCGGCCAGGCCCCGCTGGAAGACCTGCACCGCGGCGTTGAAGTCGCTCTGTGCCGCGCCGACGTCTTCGACACGATGCCGCTTCTCCACCCGGCCGTGCAGGTGGTGCCACACCTCGACCTGGCCGTCGCGCAGCGATCGGGTGGTCTTCGTGCCGTACTGCGCCTGACTGGACCGGAAGACGGTGGCCAACGGCAGCGAAAGAACGAACTCGTCCAGAGTGGCGGCGACGACGGAGAAGACCGGGTCGGAGGCCGAGACCCCGGACCAGACGGTACGGACCCGCCCGTCGTGGATCTCGACGACGTTGCCGAAGTGCTTGATGAAACCGCGGCAGGTCGAGCAGTCGTACTCGGATCGCTCACGGAACCGCAGATTGGTGCCGGCGGGGAAGGATTCGAGGAAGGTGAGCCAGAGTGAGTCCCGGTCGAGGCCGTCGCCAACGACGTACAACTCACCTTTGGACATGGTGGACAGACGTGAGGTCACGTCCGTCACGAACTGCTGAAAATCGCCCACCGTTCATCCCCCTTGATCGCCGGAGATCCTACGGAGCGATCACCAATCGGAGAACCGCGTTTCCGGCCTTCCGCACGGTCACGAGACGAGTTCCAAGGACGTGTTTCAGCGCGGTGCGCTCCGCGTCGCCGGCCCTAGCCCTGCTCGTCAGCACCGAGGTCCAGCATGAACGGGGAGCCGGGGCGCTCGGGCTGCCAGCCCCGCTCAAGCCCCTGCCGGATGGCACTCGCGACCAGCGAAGGGAGCACCGGAGAGGCCACGGCATTCATCCAGTTGTCCGGTCGCGGTGACGCGAGTCGGACGACGAGAGTGGCGCACCCAGCCAGATCCGCGCGCTCAACGGCGAAGCTCAACGGTGACCAGGTCAGACCCTGGCTGTACGTCGGCTTCCGGCGGACGAGCCAGCAGTAGCGGTTGCCGTCGACGACGATGGGCCGACTGCCCCGCTTGTTCAGTGCCACTGATCCTCCAGCCGGGCAACCAGCGCGGCGATCAGGTCGGGGCGCTCGTCGGTGACGAGATGGCCGGCGCCGGGAACGATGTCGGCGTCCACATGGATCCGCTGTCGTGCTCCTGCGCGCAGTCGTGCCGGGGGCAGGAACACGTCGTGGTGTCCGCTCGCGACCACGACCGGCATCGTGTGAGCGGCCGCCGGTACGAGGTCGTCGGAACTCACCGGACGGGCGTGCCGGGCGACCAGCGTCATCCATTCCACCAGTTCGGCGCGGGGCTCCTGGCCGGGAGCAGACAGGATGCGTAGCAGTCGACGGCTCGAAGCAGCTCGTGGCCGCACCAGCCAGGCCAGGAACGCCAGCAGGACACGGGGTGTGATCCGGAGCCGGCATAACCCGCCTGGAGACACGGCGACCTTTCCCCGAATCCGCGGATGATCCGCGGCGAGCGCGACAGCGCCGCCGAACGAATGCCCGAGCACCACGACCGGCCCGGCGGTGGTCTTCTCGATGACCTCTCCCAGCCACGAGCCGTACCACGTGAGCCGGCCACCGGCGGTGCCCGCTTCGTCGGAGCTCAGCCCTGGCTGGCCTGGAAGGTCGGCGGCGACCACCCGATAGCGCTGGGCCAGGGCAGTGAGCAGCGGCAGGTAGGCGGTGCTGCTGAAGCGGTCACCAGCGACGAAGACGACTGTGACCGGGCCTGCGCCGACGGAGACAACGTGAGTGTCTTCGGCCTGGGCGCGAATCACGCGTCGATCGTGCGGGACCGGCCATGCAGTCAACTGTTCCTCGCACCACCGGCGGATCCTGTCCCGGCCCGCAGCGGTTCGATAGATCGAGGTCACCTGCTGCATCCTGCATCAGGGTGATCGGAGGCGCCACGACACCCTCCGGGTCACCGTCAACGCGCTGCAACCGGTCGGCGATGTGGCGCCTCCGCGAACGCGGCCACGACCGGCACGTACCGCCAGGCCCGGTCAGGCCGCCAGCGCCGCCAGGGCGCGGTCCATCGCGGCGTTGAACTCCTCCGGCGTCAGCGTCAGCCGGGACTTGACGTCCCGGCTCCACTGGTCGGCCAGCACCTCGGCGGCACCCGCCTCGACGCCGTCGAGCGCCGCGTCGGCCAGATCGGACGGCGCGATCTTGTCGACGGGCCAGCCCGCTGACATGTCGGTGTCGGCCAGGCCGAGGTGCACCGCCGTCACGAGCGTGCCCTGCTCGGCGAGTTCCAGGCGTACGCCGTTGGTCATGGCCCAGGCGGCGGCCTTGGTCAGGTGGTACGCGCCGGCGCCCCTGGTCCCGAACCACGACATGGCGGAGAGCACGTTCACGATCGCGCCTCCGCCGTTGCGGGCGAGGGCCGGCGCGAACGCGCGGATCATCGTCAGGTGGCCGAGCACGTTGGTCTCCACCTCGTGCCGTACCGCCTCCAGCGAACCGGTCACCAGGTCGGTTCCGGTCTGGATGCCGGCGTTGTTGACGAGCAGCGTGACGTCCGGGGCGGCAGCGGCGACGGCCCGTACGGATGCGGGGCTGGTGATGTCGAGCGGCAGCGCCTCGACGCCGGGCAGGTCGACGGTCTCCGGCCGGCGGGCGGTCGCGTAGACCTTGCGGGCGCCGCGTTCGAGCAGGCGCTGGGCGAAGGCGCGGCCCAGGCCGCGGTTGGCGCCGGTGACGAGGGCTACCGAGTCGTTGATGTCCATGCCCGGTACGCTAAAACCTGACGTTGACGTCAGAGGCAAGTGTTGATCGCCGAGACCGGGGTGTGAGGGGTCACCGTGACCGAGCCGCTGATCCGCATCGGTGAGGTGGCACGCGGCGCCGGTGTCTCGGTACGGGCCGTGCGCTACTACGAGGAGCAGGGCCTTCTCGTCCCCAGGCGCAGCCCGTCCGGCCAGCGCCTCTACCGGCCGGACACCGTCACGCTGGTGCGCTTCATCCAGCAGATGTACGCGGCGGGCCTGACCAGCAGCCGGATCGCCGAACTCCTGCCGTGCTGGGACTCCGGGCACACCGACCCCGGGCAGCGGGCCATGCTGCGCGCCGAGCGCGAGCGCATCCAGGCCAAGGTCGACGATCTCCGGGCCGCCCTGGACCGCCTCGACGAGGTCATCGCGATCACCGATTCGCACCCGTAGGCGCGATCGCCCGCGCAGGCCCGACGACAGACGCAAGGCGGAGAGTGGCACAGGAATCCTGGTCGCGTCGACCCGCCGGTTTCGTCGGTGGTGTCGGGCATGATCGCGTGCGCCGCCGCACGACGGCGGTCGACGAGCGGGATCACCGGGAGGCAGCGTGGGCGCATCGGGATGGACCTACTTCGTGGCGTACCAGCCGGATGCCCAGGCCGCGCTTGACGAACTGCGCCGGCAGGTCTTCGAGACCGGCGACTACTGGTGGGCGGCGCCGGGCGAGTTCGGTGCGTCCGCCGCCGACTTCCCGGACCGTCCCCGCAGCGAGGAGGAACTGTGGGCGGACGAGCGGGTACAGGAGTCCGGCACCCACTCCATCCTGGACATGTCGCGGGTGCTGACCGACGGCGAGGAGCCCGGCTTCGGGACGTTCCAGCGGGTGACCGAGGCCGAGGCGCTCGCACGCGTGGGCGTCGCCAGGCCGACTCGCGCGCACGTCGAGGCGCTCGCGCCGCTGGCCGAGCAGCGCTGGTTCGGCCGGTACGCCGTGCTGCACGACGAGGCGGGCGTCCCGAGCGAGATCTACTTCTGGGGGTTCTCCGGGGACTAGCGTGCCCGGCCGGCGAGCAGCCACCGCCGGACGGGCACCTCCAGCAGCACCCGTTCACTGTCCGGTGTGACCGGCTGCCGGATGTCCCAGCCGCCGTACTTCTCGGCGAACGCCGCCACGATCGCGGGCGGGAAGCCGGCACGGTGCAGGCGGGCGACGCCCTCCGCGACGACCGGGTGGACGCCGTCCTCCAGGGCGAGCGAGACGCGGGGGTCGGCCGCCACGTTGCGGGCCTTGACGCTACGGCCCTCGCAGCCGATCCACCAGACGCCGTCGGCGTACACGAACCACACCGGCGTCATGTGCGGTGAGCCGTCCCGGCGCAGCGTGCAGAGCCAGACGTTGCGTTCGCGGGCGAGCCGGTCCTCGACGGCCGGGGGAACCGGTGCGGTGGGAGATGGGGCCATGCGACAAGTGGATCAGGTGCGCGCGGAGGAGCGCCACCGGCTCACTCGCAGATCCGCCACTCCCCGTCCTCCTTGACCATCGGGAACGACTGCGTCACGTTGGTCCCGACCGCCGGGGTGAACCGGATGGTCGTCGACCCGCTCACCCGGCCGTTGTTGTTCGACACGTTCAGCCCGGTGATCTCGTAGCCGGTGAACTCCGGCTGGGAGGACTGCTGCCGGGTGAAGTCCGCCTCGCTGACCCGGTCGCGTACGCGGGTGCAGAGCTGCCGGTACGCGGCGGGGTAGTCGCGGTCGACGATCGCCTCGGCGTAGGTCTGCGCTGTGGACCGGGCCGGACCGGTGGCTTCCTGCACGACCCGGAAGAGGAAGAAGCCGCCGAGCACACCGCCGGAGCAACAGATCGCCAGCACCACGCCGAGCACGATGAACAGGGTTCGCTTGGACTTCTTCGGCGGCACCATGGCCGGCTGGTATGCCATACCCCGCAGGGTAGGAGACGCCGGCAACCGTAAACCGGAGGCCGCGGCTCCGCTTCTCGGCGGGGCGCTGAGCCTCAGCTGCTTTACGCCGGAGCGAAACTCGTCAAGCACCAAGGGTGACCAGTACCCACAAACCGTGTTATTCTCCGGCGTCAATCTATGCCGCGCGGACCCGGCCGGGTCGCTGCCGGAAGGACATCCCCCCGATGCCGGTCGCTGCCGCCACGTCTCTGCCCGGGTCCACCCAGGCCCGGCCGGCGGCTGAGGCGTTCACGCTGATCTTCACGACGCTTCCCGCGCTGCTGCGACTCACCTGCGGTCTGGTCGGCGCGGTGGTCGCACTGTCGGTGCGGACACCGCCGGTGCGGGTGGCGCTGCTGATCCCCGCTGTCGTCGTCCTCACCGTCTGGTCGGTCTGGTACGCCTGGCGGGCGTTCCGGCACGGCATCGACGGGCCACTGGTGGCCGGCGACGTCGCGCTCACCACCGCCGCCGCGCTCGCCGTCCCGTGGCTGGTCGCGCCGGAGGTGCTGCCGGGCGAGGCGAGCTGGATCGCGGTGCTGGCCAGCTCGACGGTGATCAACACGCAGGCCACCGCGCCGGCCCGCTGGTCGGTGCCGGCCGGGCTGCTGGTCACCGCCGCGTACGTCACCGGCACCACGCTGGCCGGCAACCCGGTCGAGGCGCGGGCGCACGCCGGGACGCTGCTGGTGCAGACCGGAAGCGCGGCGGTGATGACAGCGGTGATGCGCCGCCGGATCGCCCGCGCCGACGCCGCGTTCGCCGACTACCAGCGGCTGTCCCACGAGGCGGTGGTCGCGCGCGCCGCCCGCGAGGACGAACGGCGGCAGAACCGCGACCTGCACGACACCGTGCTGGGCACGCTCACCATGGTCGGCCTCGGCGCGGTACCCGACTCGGCGACGTTGCGCGAGCGGTGCGCGCACGATCTGCGTACCCTCACCGCCCTGGCGGGCGCGCGGTCCGCGACCGCGGCCGGCGAGGCCGACCTGGACGAACGGCTGCGCCAGGTGCTCGCCGGAACGCCCGGGCCGGCGGTGACCGCGACGCTCGCGCCCTGCCGGCTGCCGGCGGAGGTCGCCACGGCGCTCGCCGACAGCGCCGCCGCCGCGCTCGCGAACGTGGCGCGGCACGCACCCGGCGCGACCGCGTCGCTGCGCCTGGCCCGCGAGGGCGGCGCCGTCGTGGTCGAAGTGGTCGACGACGGTCCGGGCTTCGACCCCGCCACGGTCCCGGCCCACCGGTACGGGCTGCGCGAGTCGATCCACGGGCGGATGACCACTGTGGGTGGACGCGCGCTGGTGACCTCCGCCCCTGGCGCGGGCACCCGGATTCGGCTGGAGTGGTCCGATGCC
>NZ_JAGPXV010000247.1:0-8047 GCF_018070405.1 Micromonospora sp. D75 | reverse complement strand
GGTCACGTCGGCCGCCGGCACGACCACCCGGAACACGCCGGGCCTGCCGGACGGCCCGAGCCCGAACCGCTTCTCGGTGCGGCGTACCTCGGTCATGATCGCGGTGATCTCGTCCGGGGAGGCGGTCACCTCCATCTCGCCCAGCAGCGTGTCGACAGTCGACGGCTCGCCGGGAAATCCGACGCCGAGCAGCTTCCGGACGGTGCTGCGCCCGCCGTCGCAGCCGACCACGAACCGCGCCCGCAACGGCTCCGAGGGCTCGCCGTCGAGGTGGACCGTCACACCGTCGTCGTCCTGCTCCAGCCCGGTCACCGCACGACCGCGCCGGATCTCGGCCCCCACCTCGGCCGCGTGCTCGGCGAGCAGCCGGTCGGTGAGCGTCTGCGGGATGCCGAGCACGTACGGGTGGGCGGTGTCCAGGTCGGCGGGGGCGGGCTTGTCGATGCCGGCGAAGAACCCCCGGATCGGGTGCTTGCCGCCGTGTTCGAGGAACCGCTCCAGCAGCCCGCGCTGGTCCATCACCTCGATGCTGCGGACGTGCAGCCCGAGCGAACGCACGTACGGCGGCGGCTCGGGGTCCCGCTCCAGCACGAGCACGCCGACGCCCTGGAGGCGCAGTTCGCTCGCCAGCATCATGCCGGTCGGCCCGCCGCCGACCACGATCACGTCGAACACAGCTTCCCCCGTGCCGATTGTCAGGCGACCGTCCCCTCGGGCGGCACGAACCGACCATAGCCGTTGTGCCGGTCAGCCTCGGCGGAACGTCCGGCGGTAGGTGTCCGGCGGCACGCCAACTGTGCGGTGGAAGTGCCGGCGCAGCGTCGTCGCCGTACCCATGCCTGACGCCTCCGCGACGGCGTCGATGCTGTCGTCGGTGTTCTCCAGCAGTTCCTGCGCCCGCCGGATGCGCTGGGTGGCCAGCCACTGCGACGGTGTGGCGCCGGTCGCGGCGGTGAAGTGCCGGACCAGGTTGCGGGTGCTCATGTTCGCCTGGCGGGCCAGGTCGGCGACGGTGAGCGGGCGGTCCAGCCGCGCCATCGCCCATGGGAGCAGCGCGGCGAGCGGGTGGTCCTCGCGGGCCGGGACCGGGGTGGTGACGTACTGGGCCTGGCCGCCGGCGCGGTGCGGCGGCACGACCAGGCGGCGGGCGACCGCGTTGGCGACTGTGGAGCCGTGGTCGCGGCGGATCAGGTGCAGGCAGAGGTCGATCGCGGCGGCCTTGCCGGCGGAGGCGAGCACGGTGCCGTTGTCGACGTAGAGCACGTCCGGGTCGACGTGCACGCGGGGGTAGCGGGCGGCGAGCGCCTCGGTGTGCGCCCAGTGGGTGGTGGCGCGCAGCCCGTCGAGGATGCCGGCGGCGGCGAGCACGAACGCGCCGGTGCAGAGGGAAACCATCCGGGCGCCCGCGGCGTGGGCGGCGCGGACCGCGTCGACCAGGTCGGACGGCGGGTCGGCGTCGGTGTCCTCGATCGCCGGGACGATCACTGTGTCGGCGCGGGCCAGGTGGTCCAGTCCGTGGTCGGGCGTGATGGCGAACCGGCCGACGCCGATCGGGCCGGGGCCGCAGACCACCAGGTCGTACCAGGGGTCGGCCAGCCCGGTCGGGTCACGGACGAAGATCTCGCAGGCCGCGGCCAGCTCGAAGTGCAGCATCCCGTCGGTGGCGGCGAGCGCGATGGTGGCCATGTCCGAAACTGTACGGGCATTGGCGTTTGCGACACTGGCCCGCCCCGGCCAGCCCGGCGAGGATCACTTCAGTCGATCTTTTGAGGGGGCGTCATGCGGGTGGCGGTGTTCGGGGCGTACGGGCACACCGGGCGGTTCGTGGCGGCGGAGCTGCGCGAGCGGGGGTACGAGCCGCTGCCGCTCGGGCGCGACGCCGGGAAGCTGGCGGCCGCGTTCCCGGAGGGGGAGCACCGGGTGGCGTCGGTGGACGATCCGGGCTCGCTGGACCAGGCGCTGGCCGGGGCGGCGGCGGTGGTCAACTGCGCCGGGCCGTTCGCCTCGACCGCGGGCCCGCTGATCGAGGCCGCGCTACGGGCCGGGATTCCCTACGTCGACGTGGCGGCCGAGATCGAGGCGAACCGGGACACGTTCGCGCACTACGCCGAGCGTGCCGAGGCGGCCGGTGTCGCGGTGGTGCCCGCGATGGCGTTCTTCGGCGGACTCGGTGACCTGCTGGTCACCGCCGCGATGGGGGACTGGACGGCGGCCGACGAGGCGCACGTCGCGTACGGGCTGAGCAGCTGGCACCCGACGGCCGGGACGGTCGCCTCCGGCGTCGTGTCGCGCGAGCGCCGCGACGGCCGCCGGGTCCGCTTCACCGGCGGGCGACTGGTGTACGCCGACGGCGACCTGCCCCGGCTGGACTGGGAGTTCCCGGCGCCGCTGGGCGTGCGGCCGGTGCTCGGCGAGTTCACCATGGCCGACGTGGTGACCGTGCCGAGTCACCTGGACATCCCGGAGGTGTGCACGTACATGACCGCCGACGCGGCCCGCGACCTGGCGGCGGGGGACGCTCCGGCCGCTGTGGACGAGCGGGGCCGGTCCGCGCAGACGTTCACCGTCGACGTGGTCGTGCGTGCCGGTGACGTCCGGCGGCGGGTGGTAGCGCACGGGCGGGACATCTACGCGATCAGCGCGCCGCTCGCGGTCGAGGCGGTGCACCGTTTGCTCACCGGGCGTACCCGGGCCAAGGGTGTCGCCTCGGCCGGCCGGATCTTCGACGCGCCGGACTTCCTGCGCGCGCTGTCGGACCACCTCACCGTGCGGTCGCTCGCGGCGTGACGGACGGAGACGGCCGGCCCCCCGGATCGGGTGGGCCGGCCGTTTCGCGGCGTGGTCAGCAGCTGGTGTAGCCGCGGCCGCCCTTGCCCCAGCTGCAGCTGTCGACCAGGCTGCCGGAGGGGTTGCGCAGGTAGGCGGTGTCGCCGTCGTTGTTCCAGACGTACGCGGCGCGGCCCCAGTAGCGGTGGGTGCCCTTGTTGGTGCCCTTGCCGGTGTGGATGACGATGCTGTTCCCGGCGGCCACCTTGAAGTCGCCGGTGAACGAGTAGACGTGGCCGGCCTTGTCGCGCACGTAGTAGCCCTTGAGGTTCTGGACCGTCTTGCGCTTGTTGGTCAGCTGGACGTACTCGGCGTTCAGGCTCGCGTTCGAGCGGGTGTCCTTGCCGGGGGAGTCGTAGTACACCTTGGTGATCATGAAAGGCGGCGTGGCGGCCTGGGCCGGAGCGGCGGCGGCGAAAGTGCCGGCGAGGGCGATGGTGATCGCCGACGCGATGCCGAGAAGCCTTCTGCGCACGATGTCCCCTTGAGGTCAGAGCGGTGTTGGCGGGCGAGAGCGTAGCGAGGATTCCCGGCCGAAATTGTTCCCACGAGGCGTGTCCGGCGGGTTTCGGACCGGCTGGCGGGTCCGGTGTGGCCGGTCGTCGAACCGGCCCGGTCGGTGGGGTGAGGCCGGGACGCCGGAACGGTTACGCATCCACATGCGCCGATTGACAATGTTTGGAATCCAAACTTATTCTCGCGCTGGGCGGGTGCGCGCCCCGCCCTCCCCGTCCACGCGCCCACCCCACCACGAAGGAACCACCATGTTCCGCTCTTTCCATACCACCCGATTGCGGGTCGGCCTGGTCGCGGCGACCGCCGCCACACTCGTGGCCGGCACCGCACTGCTGGCGACGAACGCCCAGGCGGCGGCCGGCTGCCGCGTCACCTACACCACCGCCAGCCAGTGGCCCGGCGGCTTCACCGCGAACGTCGACGTGACGAACCTGGGTGACCCGGTCAACGGCTGGAACCTGCGCTGGACGTTCCCGTCCGGCCAGCGGGTCACCCAGGCGTGGAGCGCCACGGTCACCTCCTCCGGCGCCGACGTCACCGCCACGAACGTCGGTTACAACGGCGCGATCGCCACGAACGGCACCGTCTCGTTCGGCTTCAACGGCTCCTGGACCGGCACCAACACCGCGCCCACCGCGTTCACGCTCAACGGCGTGGCCTGCACCGGCGGCGTCGGCGGAACCACCCCGCCGCCGACCACCACGCCCCCGCCGACCACCCCGCCGCCCACCACGCCACCGCCCACGACCCCGCCGCCCGCCGGCAACGCGATGGCCGCCGTCGCCGCCATGCAACCCGGCTGGAACCTCGGCAACTCCTTCGACGCGGTCGGCGCCGACGAGACCGCCTGGGGCAACCCGCGGGTCACCGAGGCGCTGCTGGACAACGTCCGCGCGCAGGGCTTCAACAGCATCCGCATCCCGGTGACCTGGAGCAACCACCACGGCGCCGCGCCGAACTACACGATCGACTCCGCCTGGCTCAACCGGGTACGCGAGGTGGTCGGCTGGGCGCTCGCCGACGGCTTCTACGTGGTGCTCAACATCCACCACGACTCGTGGCAGTGGATCAACACGATGCCCACCGACCGCACAGGCGTGCTGAACCGCTACAACGCGCTCTGGACCCAGATCGCCGCCGCGTTCAAGGACTCCTCGCCGAAGCTCACCTTCGAGAGCGTCAACGAGCCCCAGTTCACCGGCAGCTCCGGCGACGCGCAGAACGCCACGCTGCTCAACGAGCTGAACACGTCGTTCCACCGCATCGTCCGCCAGTCCGGCGGAAACAACGCCACCCGGTTGCTCGTCCTGCCGACCCTGCACACCTCCGCCGAGCAGGCCCGGGTGGACGAGCTGGTCAGCACGTTCAACACGCTCAACGACCCGAACCTGATCGCCACCGTGCACTTCTACGGGTACTGGCCGTTCAGCGTGAACGTCGCCGGCGGCACCAAGTTCGACGCGACGGTCCAGCAGGACCTGACCGACCAGTTCGACCGCGTCTACAACGCCTTCGTCACCCGCAACATCCCGGTGATCATCGGCGAGTACGGGCTGCTCGGCTTCGACCGGCACACCGGCACCATCGAGCAGGGCGAGAAGCTGAAGTTCTTCGAGTTCCTCGGCCACTACGCGCGCAGCCGCAAGCTGACCACCCAGCTCTGGGACAACGGCCAGCACTTCGACCGCACGTCGTTCGTGTGGAAGGACCCCGAGCTGTTCGCGCAGATCAAGTCGAGCTGGACCACCCGCTCCGGCACCGCGTCCAGCGACCAGGTGTACGTGCCGCGCACCGGCACGATCACCGCCAAGAGCCTGACGCTCAACCTGAACGGCACCACGTTCCAGGGGCTGCGCCAGGGCACCACCGACCTGGTCAACGGCACCGACTACACGGTCTCCGGCAGCACGCTGACGCTCACCGCGTCGGCGCTCACCCGGCTGGTCGGCTCCCGCGCGTACGGCGTGAACGCCAACCTCCAGGCACGCTTCTCCGCGGGCGTGCCGTGGCGGATCAGCATCATCACGTACGACCCGCCGGTGCTCTCCAACGCGACCGGCACCACCGCCGCGTTCACGCTCCCGGCGCAGTTCCGCGGCGACCAGCTCGCCACCATGGAGGCCCAGTACGCGGACGGCAGCAACGCCGGCCCGCACAACTGGACCTCGTACAAGGAGTTCGACGTGACGTTCGCGCCGAACTACACCGGCAACACGATCGCGCTGAAGCCGGAGTTCTTCGCCGAGGTCAACGACGGTCAGCGGGTCACCCTGACGTTCCACTTCTGGAGCGGCACGAAGCTGACCTACTACGTGACGAAGTCCGGCAGCACCGTCACCGGCACGGTGAGCTGACGGCGACGGCACGGCTCGCGGCGGTGGGCGTCGACACCGCCGCGAGCCGGTCCCGGCGGAGTTCCCCGCCGGACCGATGAGTTCCCGGGCCGGCGACGGTCGACAGAGGCATGAACACGCTTACTCTGCAGACGCCCGAGGTCGACCTCGTCTACGACATTCGCACGCCGAGCGCCGCCGACGCCGGACACCGCCCGCTGTTCATGATCGGCCAGCCCATGTGCGCCGACGGCTTCGCCACGCTGGCCTCGTACTTCCCGGACCGGACCGTCGTCACGTACGACCCGCGCGGGCTCGGGCGCAGCGTCCGCAAGGACGGCCGCGGCGACGACGTGCCCGAGGTCCAGGCCCGGGACGTACGCGACATCATCGACGCCCTCGGCACGGGACCGGTGGACATGTTCGCCAGCAGCGGCGGCGCGGTGACCGCGCTCGCCCTGGTGGCCGCGTACCCGGACGCGGTGGCCACGCTCGTGGCGCACGAGCCGCCGCTGGTGCAGGTGCTTCCCGACGCCGAGGCCGCCCGGCGGGCCATGGCCGCCTGCCAGGAGGCGTACCAGAAGAGCGGCTGGGGCGCGGGTATGGCGGCGTTCATCGCCATGACGTCGTGGCGGGGCGAGTTCACCGACGAGTACTTCGCCCAGCCGCTGCCCGACCCCGCCGCGTTCGGCATGCCGACCGAGGACGACGGCAGCCGGGACGACCCGCTGCTCTCCGACCGCGCCGCGGCGGTCACCCGCTTCCGGCCGGACGTGGACGCGCTGCGCGCGGCGCGTACCCGGGTCGTCGTCGCGGTGGGCGAGGAGTCGGCGGACACCTTCACCGGACGACCTGCTCGCCGGCGCCGACGAGGCGGCCGAGCTGCTCGGCGGCAAGGCCGCGGTCTTCCCCAGCCACCACGGCGGATTCCTGGGTGAGGAGATGGGCCACGCCGGGCAGCCGGAGGCGTTCGCCCGCCGGCTGCGGGAGATCCTCGACGGCGCCGCCTGACCGGACTCAGGCGCGGCGCACGTCGGTGACCATGACCGGGTAGGGGCCGGCCGGCATGTCGGCGCCCGCCTGGTCGGCCGGCACCACGTTCTCCATCCGCAGCCGCAGGGTGGCCGGGTCGGCGGTGTCCACCGTGATCCGCCACTGCCATCCGTCGCCGTACCCGGCGCTCAACTCGACCGCCGCCGCGCCGCCCGCCGTGCCGGTCAGCGTCATCGGCGTCGGCTGCTGGTGCCACGAGTCGCACCACCAGGCGACGAGCGAGCCCGGCTGCTCGCCGGCGGCGATCACCAGCAGACCGTCCTGCGGCCCGTCGTCCGGATGGGCCCACGAGTACGACACGGTGGTCAGGTGGCCACCGGCGGCGGTCGCGACGGTGGCGGTGGCCGGCGACTCGGCGAGCGGATCGGCGGGCATCAGACGGAAACCGCTGGTGCCGGCCCAGGACCCGGTGACGTCAGTGAGAACCATCGCCCCAGGATAGGAACCACCCCCGACACCGCCCGCCGACGCGGATCACGCGGCGCGCCACCGGGCCCGGTCCTCGCCGGCCTTGCGCGTGCACCGCATCAGCGTGCCCTTGGCGGTACGGCCGGTCGCGCCGACCGGCGAGCAGAAAGCGCCAGGGTGGACGGCGCCCTGGACGGTGCCGGTGGACGGCCTGGTGGTCCGGGGCGCGCTCGTGGTCCGCTTCGGCGTCGGCTTGGGCGTGGTCCGCTTCGGCTTCGGCCGGGGCGCCGGACGCGCGGTCGCGGTCTGCGGCGACGGCTCGGCGGCCCGCGTCGTCGGCGGAGCGGACGGCGAGTCGGTCGGTGCGGCGACGTTCGAGGGCGAGCCGGACGAGTGGGCGGCAGGGGGCGGATCGGCGCTGCGCGCGGTCGCGGTCGAGGCGGCGCTGATCGACGCGGGCTTCTCGTCCGTCGCGCCGCCGACGGCGGCGATCCCGCCGCCGCAGCAGCACAGCACCAGCACGCCGCCGGACACGAGCACGGCTTTCGTGCCGCCGGAAAGCCGGCGCCACCAGGACTGATTCGGTATCGGCCATGATCTCTGCGGTGATGGCTTGGTCACGCAACTCAGTCTGCTTGCGTCATCAATGATTGCGATTGGTCAACTGGCGCGTTTCGCATCGACGCTCGGCGACCCGTGCCGCCGATCCGTCGAGACACACAAGCCGATCATCGTGGATGACCGGACGCCGAGAGATCTTGGAAGATTTCGGCCCCTATGGCAGCTGTCATGTCCCGGGACATGTGTCAACGGGAAGTCCCGATAGATGTGTCAGGGGTTGTGGATCGTGGGGGTGGGGGTGAGGGGGATGTAGTTCTTGTCGGGGTTGAGGTGGAGGTAGCCGATGGGTT
>NZ_JAGPXV010000246.1:0-8056 GCF_018070405.1 Micromonospora sp. D75 | reverse complement strand
GCCGACCCGGCCCACCGGCTGGGTGAGCGGCTGCGCGCCCGGATCGGCACCCGGCTGCCGGACCCGCTGCCGCAGCGGGCCGCCGACTCCCCGCTGAGCCTCCAGGCCCATCCGGACGCCGAGCAGGCCCGCGCCGGGCACGCCGCCGACGTGGAGCGGGTCAACTACGTGGACCCGTACCACAAGCCGGAGCTGCTGGTGGCGCTCTCGGAGTTCGACGCGCTGTGCGGCTTCCGCGATCCGGAGGAGTCGGCGGCGGCGATCGCCGCGTTCGGCGTACCCGCGCTGGAACCTGTGGTGGCGGCGTTGCGCGCCGGGCCGGCGGGGCTGCGGGAGGCGGTACGCCTGCTGTTGAGCTGGCCGCGGGCGGAGCGCGCCGGGCTGGTGGCGGCCGTGCTGGCGGCGGCGGACGCCGGTCCCGGGTCGGCGGACGCCGGGCTGGTACGCACGCTGGCGGCCGGCTATCCGGAGGATCCGGGCGTGGTGGTGGCGTTGCTGTTGCACCACGTCCGGCTGGCGCCCGGCGAGGGCATCTGGATGCCGGCCGGGAACCTGCACGCCTACCTGCGCGGCACCGGCGTGGAGATCATGGCGGCCAGCGACAACGTGCTGCGTGGCGGGCTGACCCCGAAGCGGGTGGACGTGGACGAGCTGCTGCGGGTGCTTCGGTTCGAGGTGCTGACCGAGCCGGTGCTGCGGCCGGAGACGGTGGCGCCCGGTGTGCTGACGTGGCCGGTGCCGGTGGAGGACTTCGCGCTGCACCGGGTCGAGGTCGCCACCGGGTCGCCGGGGGCGCGGTTGACGCTGCCCGGGCCGCGGGTGGTGCTCTGCCGGACCGGGAAGCTCACCGTTGACGACGGGGTGGGCGTGGTCACGCTGGGCGCGGGACAGGCCGCTGTGGGCACGGCAGCGGGAGGTCCGCTGACGCTGAGCGGGGACGGCGAGGCGTTCGTCGCCACCTGTGGCCTGCGCTGAGCGCTCAGCAAAAGCCGCAAGTCCGACTTTCCCGAAATAGCTTGACGGCCCACTGGCGTGGTGTGACCCTATGGGTACGCAGCGTTGTCGCGACGAAGGTCCGATGGCGTGCGGGGGAACCAAACCGGGGGGATGCACGGGGCGGCCGGGCCGTGGACGGAAAGTCCGTCCACGACCGACCGCCCCGTGCGCTGTCCGCCGACCGGCCGATTGTGTGCTCGGTCAACCGGGCACCGGCCGGGTGGGTCGCGCGCGTAAGGTGGAAGGCTGCGCACCACATCGTTCGACAGGAGCTTCCATGACCAGCACCCTCCCCGCGGCCTCCAGCGGCGCGTCGTCGCAGGCTCGGCCGAGCACCCTCGCCGAGGGCGACTACAAGGTGGCGGATCTGTCGCTCGCCGCGTTCGGTCGCAAGGAGATCCGGCTCGCCGAGCACGAAATGCCCGGCCTGATGGCGATCCGGCGTGAGTTCGCCGAGGCCCAGCCGCTGGCCGGCGCCCGCATCACCGGCTCGCTGCACATGACCGTCCAGACCGCCGTCCTGATCGAGACCCTTGTCGCGCTCGGCGCGCAGGTCCGCTGGGCGTCCTGCAACATCTTCTCCACCCAGGACCACGCCGCCGCGGCGATCGTGGTCGGCCCCGAGGGCACCCCGGAGGCCCCGGCCGGCGTGCCGGTCTACGCCTGGAAGGGCGAGACGCTGCCGGAGTACTGGTGGTGCACCGAGCAGGTGCTCGCCTGGCCGGACGGGCAGGGCCCGAACATGATCCTGGACGACGGCGGCGACGCCACCCTGCTCGTCCACAAGGGCGCCGAGTTCGAGAAGGCGGGCGCCGTACCGCCGGTCGAGTCCGCCGACTCCGAGGAGTACGCGGTCATCCTCGAACTGCTGCACCGCTCGCTGGCCGAGGACAACCAGCGCTGGACCCGGATCGCCGCCGGCATCAAGGGCGTCACCGAGGAGACCACCACCGGTGTGCACCGGCTCTACGAGATGCACCGCGCCGGCACGCTGCTCTTCCCGGCCATCAACGTCAACGACTCGGTGACCAAGAGCAAGTTCGACAACAAGTACGGCTGCCGCCACTCGCTCATCGACGGCATCAACCGGGCCACCGACGTGCTGATCGGCGGCAAGATGGCAGTGGTCATGGGCTACGGCGACGTGGGCAAGGGCTGCGCCGAGTCGCTGCGCGGCCAGGGCGCCCGGGTCGTGGTGACCGAGGTCGACCCGATCTGCGCGCTCCAGGCGGCGATGGACGGCTACCAGGTCGCCACGCTGGACGACGTGGTCGAGCAGGCGGACATCTTCATCACCGCGACCGGCTGCTTCGACGTCATCACCAACGAGCACATGGCCCGGATGAAGCACCAGGCCATCGTGGGCAACATCGGCCACTTCGACAACGAGATCGACATGGCCGGCCTGGCCAAGCGCAGCGACGTGACCCGGGAGAACATCAAGCCGCAGGTCGACGTGTGGCGCTTCGACGACGGCCACGCGATCATCGTGCTCTCCGAGGGCCGCCTGCTGAACCTGGGCAACGCCACCGGCCACCCGAGCTTCGTGATGTCGAACTCGTTCGCCAACCAGACGATCGCGCAGATCGAGCTGTTCACCAAGACCGAGGAATACCCGATCGGCGTCTACGTGCTGCCCAAGCACCTGGACGAGAAGGTCGCCCGGCTGCACCTGGACGCGCTCGGCGCGAAGCTGACCACGCTCACCAAGGAGCAGGCCGCCTACCTGGGCGTCTCCACGGAGGGCCCGTTCAAGCCCGACCACTACCGCTACTGAGTTCACACTCCGGAAGGGACCGGGGTCGGCCGCCGCGCGGCCGTCCCGGTCCCTTTTCGCGTACGGGGTGGGCCGGCGGGTGCCGAACCGGGTGACGTTACCGCGATCAGCTTGACGTTTGCTGTGAACAAGAGGAAGGTATGCCTGCCCTAAGTTAGCGACCACGGAGCAGCTGATGTTCGCCACGTACCTGATCGGCCTGCGCGAGGGCCTGGAAGCGACACTTGTGGTCAGCATCCTCGTCGCGTTCCTGGTGAAGTCGCAGCGCCGCGACCGGCTGCCGCAGGTGTGGACCGGCGTCGGCCTGGCCGTGGCGCTCTCCGTCGGCTTCGGCTCGCTCATCCAGTACACCTCGACCTCGCTGCTGCGCACCTCGGAGTCGCGCGAGCTGTTCGAGGCGGTCACCTCGGTCGCCGCCGTGGTGTTCGTGACCTGGATGATCTTCTGGATGCGCCGGGCCGCCCGCACCATCGCGGGTGAGCTGCGCGGCAAGCTCACCGACGCGCTCGCGGTCGGCTCCCTGGCGGTCGCCGGCATGGCGTTCCTCGCGGTCATCCGGGAGGGCCTGGAGACCGCGCTGATCTTCTACGCCGCCGCCGAGAGCGCGGCCGGCGGCACCGGGCCCGGCTCGCTGCTCGCCCTGGCCGGCGGCATCGCCACCGCCGTGGTGATCGGCTTCCTGCTCTACCGCAGCGCCGTCCGGATCAACCTCAGCCGGTTCTTCACCTGGACCGGGGCGCTGCTCATCCTGGTGGCCGCCGGCATCCTCAAGTACGGCGTGCACGACTTCCAGGAAGCGGGCGTGCTGCCCGGCCTGAACGACCTCGCCTTCGACATCTCCACCACGCTCGACCCGAACGCCTGGTACGGCGCACTGCTCGCCGGCATGTTCAACGTCACCGCCGCGCCGACGGTGCTGGAGCTGGTCGCCTGGGTCGCGTACGCGGTCCCGGTGCTCGTGCTCTTCCTGCGCAAGCCCGCCCGGCCCGCCAAGCCGGTTCCGGCCGCCGCCACACCCGCCGCGCCGGCCGACGTCGCCGCTGTTCCGTCCCCCCGCGCCTGAACCACCCGTTCCCGAGGAGACCGCACGATGCGTACCACCCGACTCGTCGCGCCCGCCGCCGCCGGGCTGCTCGCCGTCGCCGGACTGACCGGCTGCGGGGGCGGTGACGACGCCGACGCCAAGAACGGCGGGCCGATCGCAGTCAAGGCCACCGACACCGTCTGCGAGGTCGCCGACACCGAGATCGACGCCGGTCAGGTCACGTTCAAGGTGACGAACAACGGTTCCAAGGTCAACGAGTTCTACGTCTACGCCGCCGGTGACCGGGTGATGGGCGAGGTGGAGAACATCGCCCCCGGGCTCAGCCGGGAGCTGCGCGTCGAGCTGACCGCCGGCACGTACGAGACGGCCTGCAAGCCGGGAATGAGCGGCCGGGGCATCCGGGGCGCGCTGAAGGTGAGCGGCACCGCCGCGACTGTCGCCCCCGACGCCGCGCTGACCCAGGCCACCGCCAGCTACCAGCGGTACGTGCGCAGCCAGACCGCCGCGCTGCTGACGAAGACCGAGGAGTTCGTGGCCGCGGTCAAGGCGAACGACGTGGCGAAGGCCAAGGCGCTGTACCCGGTGGCCCGCACCTACTGGGAGCGGATCGAGCCGGTCGCGGAGAGCTTCGGCGATCTCGACCCGAAGATCGACGGCCGCGAGGAGGTGGTCGAGGAGGGCATGGAGTTCACCGGCTTCCACCGGATCGAGAAGGACCTCTGGACCACCGGCGACGTCAGCTCCGACGGCCCGATCGCCGACCGGCTCCTGGCCGACGTCAAGGCGATCGTGGCCAAGGCGGACGCCGAGAAGCTCACCCCGCTCCAGCTCGCCAACGGCGCCAAGGCGCTGCTCGACGAGGTCGCCAGCGGGAAGATCACCGGCGAGGAGGAGCGCTACTCGCACACCGACCTCTGGGACTTCAACGCCAACCTGGAGGGCTCCAAGGCGGCCATCGCCGCGCTGCGTCCGGCGCTGGAGCAGCGCGCGCCCGACCTCGTCAAGCAGCTCGACAGCGAGTTCGCGAACGTGGAGACCACGCTCGGCAAGCACCGCGCCGGCGACGGCTGGAAGCTGCACACCCAGCTCGGCAAGGACGAGCTGAAGGAGCTGTCGGACGCGGTCAACGCGCTGGCCGAGCCGGTCAGCAAGGTCGCGGCGGCAGTAGCGCGATGACCGGCCCGGCCGGCGGCGACGCGACGAGCGAGCCGAACCGCGAGCGGACCGGCCGTGGCCTGTCCCGGCGCCGGGCGATGACCCTGGCCGGCGTCGGCGTGGCCGGTGTCGCCGGGGTGGCGGGTGGCGCGGGCGCGCTGCTCGCCGGCGGGAACGAGGCATCAGCGACCGGATCGGCCGCCGGTTCCGTGCCGTTCCTCGGCGAGCACCAGGCCGGCATCACCACCCCGGCCCAGGACCGGCTGCACTTCGTCGCGTTCGACGTGGTCACCAAGGACCGGGACCGGCTCGTCGCCATGCTCCAGGAGTGGACCGCCGCCGCGGCCCGGATGACCGCCGGGAAGGACGCCGGGGTGATCGGCGCGGTCGGCGGCATGCCCGAGGCCCCGCCGGACGACACCGGCGAGGCGCTCGGGCTGCCCCCGTCGCAGCTCACCCTCACCGTGGGCTTCGGACCGACGCTGTTCCGCGACGCGCAGGGCCGGGACCGCTTCGGCATCGCCGCCCGGCGTCCGGCCGCCCTGGCCGACCTGCCGCACTTCGCCGGGGACGCGCTGCGGCCGGAACTGTCCGGCGGCGACATCTGCGTCCAGGCGTGCGCCAACGACCCGCAGGTCGCGGTGCACGCCATCCGCAACCTCGCCCGGATCGGCATGGGCGTGGTGAGCGTCCGCTGGTCGCAGCTCGGCTTCGGGCGTACCTCGTCGACGTCGCGGGACCAGGCCACGCCACGCAACCTGTTCGGCTTCAAGGACGGCACCGCCAACCTCAAGGCCGAGGACGCCGCCCTGCTCCGCGACCAGCTCTGGGTGCAGCCCGGTGACGGCCCGGACTGGATGACCGGCGGCTCCTACCTGGTCACCCGGAAGATCCGGATGCTGATCGAGACGTGGGACCGCAGCCCGCTGGCCGAGCAGGAGATGATCGTCGGCCGGACCAAGGGCAGCGGCGCGCCGATCGGCCGCCAGGACGAGTTCGACGAGCCGGACTTCGCCGCCAGGGGCGACGACGGCGAGCCGCTCATCGCCGACACCGCGCACGTACGGCTGGCCCACCCGGACACCAACGACGGCGCCCGTCTGCTGCGCCGCGGCTACAACTTCGTGGACGGCTCGGACGGGCTGGGCAGGCTCGACGCCGGGCTGTTCTTCATCGCCTACCAGCGCGACCCGCGCCGGCAGTTCGTGCCGATCCAGACCCGGCTGGCCCGCAACGACGCGATGAACGAATACCTGCGGCACGTCTCCAGCGGCCTGTTCGCCTGCCCGCCCGGCCTGCGCGACGCAGCCGACTGGTGGGGGCGCGCGCTGTTCTCCTGAAGCCGGCTCAGCTCCCCGAGGCGGCTCAGCGGCGTACCGGATCGGGTTCGACCTGCGGCGCGGCGGGCCGCAGCCGGCCCGCGCCCGGCCCGGCGGGGCCTGGCCGGACGGCGCCCGGCCCGGTGGAGCCCGGCACCACGGCGGGCGCCGGGACCAGCTCCGGCCAGAGCGTGGCGGCGACCGCCCGGCTGCGGCCCAGCCGGTGCGCCGCCCGCCGCCCCCGCTCGGCGAGCACCGCCGACAGGTACGCCCAGTCCGGCGCGGCCCACGGCGGAGGCGGCGAGGTGACCGCCGCGACCTCCGTCCACAGCCCCCGGCCCAGCCGGAACCGGTCCGGTTCGGCGAGCTGGGGCAGCCGGTCCAGGTACTGCCGCACGGCCAGCGCCAGCCCGTCGTCGAGGCGGGTCAGGTCGAGCGTGCCGGCCCAGGCCAGCAGCGGCGGCGCGGCCGGCGGCAGCGGCCGCCACAGCGTCGCGCCCCGGGTGTGCACCACCAGCGTGCCGGCGACCAGGTCACCCAGCCGGCGTCCGCGCGGGTCGGTGAGCATCACCGTGACGCTCGCCGCCCAGCTCAGCAGCGGCAGCACCAGCCCGGGCCACTCCACCGCGACGCCGACGAGCGCCCGCGTCAGCGACTGGCCCACCCCCACCGGGCCGCCGTCGGCCCGGACCACCCGCAGCCCGACGGCCAGCTTGCCCACCGTCCGGCCACCGGCGAAACGTTCCATCACCACCGGATAGCCGATCAGCACCAGCACCAGCAGCACGATCTGCAGCGCCCCGGCCAGGGCGGCGTCGAGGTAGTCCCCGAGCAGGGCGAGCGCCACCATCCCCAGCACCGCGCCGAGCACGAGCGCCAGCGCGAGCTGGATCACCGCGTCGATCAGCAGGGCCAGCACCCGGGAGCCCAGCCGGGCCGCCCGGACGTCCAGCTCCACCGCCTCGCCGCTGACCAGACCGGCGTCGGCCCACCGGGGCGGTGGGGGAGGTTGCGCGCGCACCCCGACAGTGAACACCATGGACGCCGAACGGGGGAGGGCGAGTGGATCTCGATGCGTACGTGGCCGAACACAACGCCGAATGGCGGCGGCTGGAGTACCTGACCGGGCGGCGTCGCCTCGACGCGGCAGAGGTCGACGAGCTGGTGGCGCTCTACCAGCGCAGCGCTACGCACCTGTCCGCCCTGCGCGCCCGGGCGCCCGAGCCGGCGCTGGTGAACCGCCTGTCCCACCTGGTCCTCGCGGCCCGGGCCCGGATCACCGGCCGTCAGCGGTTCTCCTGGGCGGCGGTGGGTCGGTTCCTGGTCGCCGACCTGCCCGCCGCCCTCTACCGGGCCTGGCCGTGGTGGTGCGGCGTGGCCACCGGGTTCAGCCTGCTCACCGCGTTCCTGATCTGGTTCGTCGCCGGCAACCCGGACACCGCCGCCGCGTTCGTCGGCGACGAAGCCGCCCGGGAACTCGTCGACTCCGGTTTCGCCGGCTACTACACCGAGTTCGCCGCGCCCACCTTCGCGTTCCACCTGTGGACGCACAACGCCTGGCTGGCCGCCCAGTGCCTGGCCGCCGGCGTGCTCGTGGTGCCGGTGCTCTGGCTGCTGTGGCAGAACGCGCTGAACATCGGCGTGGTCGGCGGCGTGATGGTCGCCTACGGCCAGGGAGACGTCTTCTTCGGCCTGATCACACCGCACGGCCTGCTGGAACTGACCGGCATCTACGTCGCCGCCGGGGTCGGACTGCGTACCGCC
>NZ_JAGPXV010000245.1:0-8085 GCF_018070405.1 Micromonospora sp. D75 | reverse complement strand
GACCCCCCGCTGCGGCGGGGGCCGGCGGCGACACCACCGGCCTTGCCGGCACCAGGCCGTGCGAGGCGCAGTCCCAGGCACACGCTCAGAGTCGAGGTAGGACATGATCCGCTACGCCAGCAGGCGCTTGCTCGCGGCAATACCCCTGCTGTTCGTCGTCCCGCTGCTCGTCTTCGCCCTGATCGAACTCGCTCCGGGCGACCCGGCCGTCGTCCTGGCCGGCGACGAGCCGACCCCGGAACGTGTCGAGGCGATCCGCGAGGAACTCAACCTCAACGCTCCGGTCCTGGTGCGCTACGCCATGTGGGTCGGCGACGTCCTGCGCGGCGACCTCGGCACGTCCTTCCTGTCCGATCAGACAGTCATCGAGCTGCTGACGCGGCGAATGGCCACGACGATGTCGCTGGTGCTCGTCGCGATGATCTTCGCCGTCGTGCTCGGGGCCACCCTCGCCCTCGTGGCCACGCTGCGCTCCGGTGGCATCGTCGACCGGTTCGTCAACGGGCTCGCCTCGATCGCGATCGCCATCCCGGGCTTCTGGTTCGGCCTCGTGCTCGCCTCGGTCTTCGCGGTGGGCCTGCAGATGTTTCCGGCGTTCGGCTATCAACCGCTGGCCGACGGCTTCTGGCCGTGGCTGTCGCACCTCGTCCTGCCGGGCATCGCCCTCGGCCTGCTACCCGCGGCCGAGGTGACCCTGCAACTCCGCTCGGCGCTCGGGCAGGTCATGAAGTCCGACTACGTCCTCAACGCCGAGGCCAAGGGACTGTCGCGATCCAGCGTGGTGTTCAAGCACTCCCTGAAGAACGCATGCATCCCCGTCGTCACCGTCCTCGGCTTCCGCGTCGCGGAGGTCCTCGCCGGGTCGGTGACCATCGAGATGATCTACAACATGCCGGGCCTCGGTCGTACCGCGATCGAGGCGGTGCAGGGCCGTGACATCCCGGTGCTGCTCGGCTTCGTCCTGTTCAGCACGACTGTCGTCGTGCTCGTCAACCTCATCGTCGACATCTCCTACGGCTACTTCAACCCGAAGGTGCGGTCATGAGCTCCAACCAGACCCCCTCGGCTCCGGCGCCGGGGAACGACTCGGGCCTCGCCGAGGTGCCGGCGGCGGCCATCGGCACGGGCGAACCGGAGCCGGTCGCCGCCCCCGGCATCCTCAAGAGCATCGTGCGCCGCCCCGCGACGATCGCGGCCGGCGTCTTCCTGCTCGTGCTGACCTTCATCGCGATCTTCGCCCCGGCCCTGGCACCGTACGACCCCGACGTGCAGAACCTGTTGCTGCGGCTCCGGCCGCCGAACGCCGAGCACTGGCTGGGGACCGACGACTACGGCCGGGACGTGCTGAGCCGGCTCATCTTCGGCGCGCGGGTCTCGCTGTGGGCGGCGCTGCAGGCCGCGGCCGTCGCGCTCGTCCTCGGTCTGCCGCTCGGCATGATCGCGGGCTACCGCGGCGGCTGGGTCGACGCGATCCTGACCCGCATCATGGACGCGCTGATGAGCGCCCCGTCGCTCGTGCTGGCCATCACCATCGTCGCGGTCCTCGGCGCCGGCATCACCAACGCGATGCTCGCCATCGGCCTGGTCATGGCCCCGCGCTTCTTCCGGGTGGCCCGCGCCGGCACGATGGACGTGCGGCACGAGACCTACATCGAGGCCTCGATCGCCCTGGGCTGCAGCACCCTGCGGATCGCGGTGCGGCATGTGCTGCCCAACGTGCTGCCGCCGATCATCCTGGTCATCTCGGTGTCGCTTGGTACCGCCGTCGCGGCCGAGGCGAGCCTGAGCTTCCTCGGGCTGGGCGTCCAGGCCCCCGCGGCCAGCTGGGGCTCGATGCTCTCGACGGCCTCGTCGAACATGCGCCTCGCGCCGTACCTCGTGTGGCCGCCCGGCGTGATGATCTTCCTCGCCGTCCTCGCCTTCACCTACGTCGGTGACGGCGTCCGTCGCGCCCTCGTGCGCACCCGCTCGGGCAACTGACCGTCCGGCAACCACCAGGAGCTGACATGGCACGTGAAACGGCGCCCGCCGGCACCAGGACCGACGCCACCGGCGGAACGGCGGACCTGCTGCGCGTGGAGAACCTGAGCGTCGAGTTCCCCTCGCCCTCGGGCGGCTGGCAGACGACCGTCCAGGACGTCTCGTTCTCGCTCAAGCCGGGCGGTTCGATGGCCCTGGTCGGCGAGTCCGGGTCGGGCAAGACGGTGACCTCCATCGCGGTGATGGGCCTGACCGGGGCGACCGGAGGACGGATCGCCTCGGGCCGGATCGTCTTCGACGGCGTGGATCTCACCGCGGGCACCCAGAAGCAGTGGCGGGACCTGCGCGGCCCGGGCATGGGCATGATCTTCCAGCAGCCGATCCGCAGCCTCAACCCGGCGTACACGGTTGGGGACCAGATCGCCGAGTCGGTGCGCAAGCACCTGGGCATGAACCGCAAGCAAGCCCGGGCCCGTGCCGTCGAGATGCTCGACATGGTGCAGATCCCGCGGGCGGCGCAGCGGATCGACGACTACCCGCACGCGTTCTCCGGCGGCATGTGCCAGCGCGTCATGATCGCGATGGTCATGGCGTGCAACCCGCGCCTGCTCATCGCCGACGAGCCGACGACGGCGCTCGACGTGACGGTGCAGGAGCGGATCCTCGAACTGCTGCGCGACCTGCAGGAGCAGACCGGGGTGGCGCTGCTGTTCGTCAGCCACGACCTCGCGGTGGTGGCCGAGTTGTGCCGGGACGTCGTGGTCATGTACGCCGGCGAGGTGGCCGAGAACGCGCCCTCGGAGCAGTTGTTCTTCCACCCGCGGCACCCCTACACGTCCGGCCTGATCGGCTCGATCCCGAAGCCGGGCCTGAGCACCGACCGGCGGTTGCGCGCGATCCCCGGTGGCATCCCGGCGCCGGGCGCCTG
Source organism: Micromonospora sp. D75 (assembly GCF_018070405.1). NCBI lineage: Bacteria > Bacillati > Actinomycetota > Actinomycetes > Micromonosporales > Micromonosporaceae > Micromonospora > Micromonospora sp. D75. The sequence continues at coordinate 5,177 of NZ_JAGPXV010000245.1, read as the reverse complement.
GCCGCACGGGTGCCGGTTCAGCAGCCGGTGCGAGTTCGCCGTGCCGGGCCGGTGCGACGTGGCCCACCCCGGCCTGGTCCGTCTCGACGGCGCCGCCGAGCACCATGCGCGGTGCGTGCGGGCCGCGGAGCTCTCTCTGGATGGAGTGACGGTCTGATGAGCCTGCTCGAAGTCGAGAACCTCACGAAGTCGTTCAGCGCCGGCCGGGACTGGCTCGGCCGGCGTACGAAATGGTTGAACGCGGTCAAGGGGGTGAGCTTCACCCTGGAGCGCGGCGAGTGCCTCGCCGTCGTCGGCGAGTCCGGCGCGGGCAAGTCGACGGTCGGGCGCATGGTGCTGCGCCTCATCGAGCCGGACTCCGGTTCGGTGACCTTCGACGGGATCGACGTACTGGCCACGAAGCCGAAGCAACTGCGCGCGCTGCGCCAGCGGATGCAGATGATCTTCCAGGATCCGTACAGCTCGCTCGACCCGCGGATGACGATCAGGGACGCGGTCGCCGAACCTCTCCTCGTGCACACCGACAAGGACCGGGCCACGCGCGAGAAGGAGGCCGTCGAGCTGCTCGACAAGGTCGGCATCGGTTCGCGCTACCTGGAGCGGTACCCGGCCGAGCTGTCCGGCGGGCAGTTGCAGCGGGTCGCGATCGCCCGGGCGCTGACGATGAAGCCGAGCCTCATCGTGTGCGACGAACCGGTCGCGGCGCTCGACGTGTCGGTGCGGGCGCAGGTGCTCAACCTGCTTCGGGACCTGCAGGAGGAGCTGGGTCTGGCGTACCTGTTCGTCTGTCACGACCTGGCCCTCGTCGAGGTCATCGCCGACCGGGTCATGGTGATGGCCGCAGGTGAGGTGGTGGAGACGGACACGACGGACCAGATCTTCGCCAACCCGCGGCAGGAGTACACGAAGAAGCTGCTCGCGGCGATCCCCGTGCCGCTGCCGCGCGACGCGCAGGGCAACCGGCTCGTCGCGCCCGGAAGGGTGGGCTGAACGGTGACCGGTACGACGGAACCGACCCGGACGCAGCTGCTGGCGCGGTTCGCGACCACGCGCGACGAGGAGATCCCCGAGTCGGTACGCGACTACGGCCGGCTCGTCCTGCTCGACTCGCTCGTCTGCGGGCTGGCGGCGGTGCGGTTGCGGCGCAGCCGCATGGTCCAGCGGGTCGCGGCCCGGTTCGGCGGCCCGGCCGAGGCGACCGTGTTCGGGCTGGAGCAGCGGGTCGCGGCGATCAACGCCGCGCACGCCAACGCGGACATGATGAACGCGCTGGACGCCGACGACACGTTCTTCAACTCGGCGCACTTCGCGGTTTTCGGCGTCGCGGCCGGTCTGGCGGAGGCCGAGCGGCTGCACGCCGACGGGGCGAGCCTGCTGCGCGCGAGCATCATCGCGTTCGAGATCAACGCGCGGCTGAACCTGTCGACCTCGCTCATGGCCTTCGAGGACGGCCAGTTCCGCTGGTCGCCGCTGTCGTCGCACGGGTACGCCTCGATGGGCGCGGCCGCGGCGTGCGCTGTCGTGGGCGGCTGGGAGCCGGAGCGGCTGGCCCACGCGCTCGGCCTGGTCGCCTGGCTGGCCCCGCCGGCGAAGAACTCCTACATGGCCGAGCGGCGCTCGTTCAACGCGTTCAAGTACGGCCCGTACGGCGCGATCGCGCACGCCGGGATGCTCGGCGCGGCGCTGGCCGAGGAGGGCTACACCGGCGACCTGGACGTGCTGGACCGCACCCCGGGCTTCATCGAGGCGATGGGCTTCCTCGGCGGCGAGCGGCACGAGATGGTCGCCGGCCTGGGGTCGAAGTGGTGGATCACCGAGACGTCGCTCAAGCCGTACCCGACGTGCCGTTTCACCCACGCGGCGCTCGACGCGATCCGCGCGTTCCCGGGCACCCACGGGGTGCCGGTGTCGCAGATCGAGTCCATGGAGATCCGGCTGAGCCCGGCGGCCTACCGGACGTTGCAGTTCCGGGAGCCGGCCCCGCGGATCCCGGACACCGCCGTCGCGCCGCTGGACGGCGCCTTCAACATGCCGTACGCCGCGGCGCTGGCGCTGCTCGGGCACGCACCGGGACCGCAGTGGTACGACCCCGAGCGGCTGGCCGACCCGGCGGTGTGGGACCTGGCGCGCCGGATCACGACGGCGCCCGACCCGGTGCTCGACGCGGAGTGGGAGGCCGACCTCAGGGAACACCCGGGCGGCCAGATCCGCCGGACGCGGGGCGCGCTGACGATCCGGGCCGGCGGCCGGGAGTACGTGGTCGAGTCGGACTTCGCCCAGGGCGACCCGTGGGACGACACGACGCGGGCGGACTGGGACTTCGTGACCGGCAAGCTGGCCTCGTTCTGCGACGGGATCCTCGACGCGGACACGCAGGAGCGGCTCGTCGAGGTGGTCCGGGGCATCGACGACGTCGCCGACGTCGCCGAGACGCTGTCGCCGCTGCTGGCGCGTGCGCGGTGAGCCGACGGATCGGCGCGGAGACGAGGTCGTTCGCCTCGTACGGCCGGTCGTGGCTGATCGTCATCCGCGGGCCGCGCGGGATGGCGTTCGACCGGTTCCTCGTGCGACGGACCGGGTTCTCGCTCGTGTCGTTGCAGTACGCGCTGGCGGGCAGGTTCCCGTACCACCCGACGCTGCTGCTGACGACTGTGGGCCGTCGCTCCGGGGAGCTGCGCGACGCTGCGCTGCCCTACGTGCCGTACGGGAAGGATCTGGTGGTCGTCGGCTCCAAGGGCGGCGGCCCCAAGGACCCCGCCTGGGTGGTCAACGCGCGTCACCACGAACTGTGCTGGATCGTTCTGCGGCGCAGGACGGTCCCGGTGCGGGCGCGGGTGACCGACGGCGAGCGCGACCCGGAGCTGTTCGCGCACGTCGTGGCGCGCAAGCCGAACGTGGGACGCTACGCCGAACGGGCCGCCGGCTTCGGGCGGCAGATCCCGCTCGTCGTCCTGACCGCCGTCTCGGGTGAGCCGCTCGCCTGAGCGGCTCAGCCGGTGGTGAGGACGATCCGCCCGACGAACTCGGACGCCTCCAGCCGGTCGTGCGCGACAGTTGCCTGCTCGAGCGGGTACGTCGCGGCGATCGCGGGGGCGGCGGTCACGGCCGAGAGGGTGAGGGCCTCGCGTAGCTGGCAGGCCACCGCCGCGGGCCCGGGCCGGCCGATTCCCCGCAGCGTCCAGCCCTTGACCATGAGGCGACCCAGGTGCAGGTGGGCGTGGCTGTCGGCGGTGACGCCGCAGGTGACCAGCCGGCCGCCGGGGGCGAGCACCTTGAGCACGTCGGACCAGAGGGTGCCGCCGACCGACTCGACGATGACGTCGACCTCGCCGCCGGGCAGTGCGGCACGCAGGGACTCGACGACGTCGGGACGATAGTGGTCCACGACGTCGAGCGCGCCGAGGGCGCGTACCGCGTCGGCCTTCGCCGGGGCGCTGGTGCCGAAGACGCGCGCGCCCAGGTGGTGGGCGTACTGGACGGCGAAGGTGCCGACCGCGCCCGCGGCGGCGACGACGAGGACCCGGTCGCCGGGGCGTACGCCGGCGAGGTTGACGACCGCGTCGTAGGCGGTGCGTCCGGCGGTGGGCACCGCCGCGGCGTGGACGGCGTCGAGCGCGGCCGGTCGCGGGAAGCAGTGCGTGGCCGGGACGACGGCGTACTCGGCGTGGGCGCCGGTGGTCAGCCCGACGACCGCGTCGCCGGGGGTGAAGCCGGTGACGCCCGGACCGGTCCGCACGACGGTGCCGGCGACGTCCCGGCCGAGGATGGCCGGGCCGGTGACCGCCATCCCGTGGGTGCCGCGACGGATGTAGGTGTCGACCCGGTCCAGGCTGGACGCCTGGACCCGCACGAGCACGTGACCGGGGCCGGGCGCCGGGGCGTCGAGTTGGCCGAGGCGCAGGCTGTCGGGGGAGCCGGAGTCGACGACGTAGCTGGCGAGCACGCGATTCCTCTCAGGGCAGGGCGATGGTGGCGGAAGCGATGACGTGGTCGCCGAGGCTGTTGGTGCCACGGACGTCGACGGTGACATGCGTGCCCCCGTCCGCCGGCTGCAGGCCGGTGACGACGCCGTCGAGGGTGCAGGTGTCGCCGGGGTGGTTCTGCGCGGCGAGGCGGGTGCGGAAGTCGACGACGCGAGCCTCCGGTCCGGCCCAGTCGGTGAGGTAGCAGTTGACCAGCGCGCTGGAGCCGAGGATGTTCATGTAGACGTCGCGGGCGCCCCGTTCGAGGGCCGCGTCACGGTCGAGGTGCACGTCGTTGAAGTCGAAGGTCGCGGTCGCCAGCGCCGCGATGGACAGCTGGGTGACGGGGATCGGCCAGGGCGCGAGGCGTTGCCCGATGCTCACCTCGGCCCCGGTGCGGGTGCTCGTGCGGCGTTGCGGCCGGGGGGCGGTGAGCACCGGCAGGATCGCACCGTCGCGGGTGCGCCGGTGCGCCACGACGACCGGCATGCCGTCGTGCACGAGGTCGGGGCGCAGGTACGCGACGTCCCCGGTGAAGCGGGTCCCGTCGGCGAGGTCGGCGCTGCCGACGAGGTAGGGGCGCTCGTCGAGCGGGGCGGCGGCGTAGCCGGGTTGCAGGTGCGCGGTCAGGGTGCCGGTGGTGCCGGCCGGCGGCAGGTCGACCGGGGCGGCGGCCGGGCGTACCGGGCGGGCGAGGCGGTCCCCTGACCTCGCCGGGCCCTCGGTCCGGGTCGCCGGGTTCCAGCGGAGCATCCGCAGGACGACGCGGCCGACCGGCTCGCCCTCGACGGTGCGGTAGTCGCTGACGAGGTCGACGAAGTGGCCCCGGCCGAGCCGGGTGGACTTCTCGGGGGAGACCGCGCCGATGGAGGGGAACTGCTCCAGGTGGTCGCCGGGGCGCAGCGGGCGTACGTAGGTGTGCTCCGTCTGCACCGCGGCCACCGAGGTGAACCCGCGGGTGGCGAGGACCTCGTTGACCCGGTCGAGGCTCTCGGCGTGGCGGTGAGCGCGCCTGTTGCCCGGCAGGGTCCACATGTTCAGCGAGGTCGCCGGGGCCACGATGCCGCCCCAGACGGAGCGGGCGGCCCACCGGGGGTCCTGGTACGCGGGGTTCTCGTCGCCGACGGCGTCGCACCAGACGCGGATGGCTGCTTCGGTGATCGCGTCCTTGGCCCGGCGGGGCGGGTCGGTGAGGCCGATCAGAGCGTCGAGTCG